>LKUH01000220.1 GCA_001412425.1 Candidatus Cloacimonas sp. SDB | reverse complement strand
GATATTTTTGCCATTGGTGATTGCTCTCAGACCATTGGATTTGTAACAGGCAGGATTGATAACATCATGCTGGCTTCCACTGCCACAGCGGAAGCACGAATATTAGGGTATAATCTGTTTAGCATAAACCTGCTGAGAAATTTTGTTGGAACATTATCTGTATTTTCGACCGAAATCGGAGGAACAGTATTCGCTTCAGCCGGTGCAATTGAACAAAGCGCTGCCTATGCCAATATTGACTATATAATCGGAAAATTTGAAGATGTGGACAGACACCCTGAAACTTTTGCAGATGCAAACAAATTAATGGTAAAATTGATCGTTTCTCCTCGAAACGGGGCAATCATTGGTGGAGAAATGTATGGCGGCAAATCTGTGGGAGAGCTCATTAATGTTGTCGGACTGGCAATCCAGAAAGAAGTTACAGTCTACGATTTGATCAGCTATCAGATCGGTACTCATCCCCTTTTAACTACAGCTCCCACCAAGTATGCTCTAATCAAAGCAGCAGAAATCGCTGTAAAAAAAATAAAGGAAAGATCTTCTCAGTAAACAGGACAAAATGGATAAATTTGAGAAATCGAAGAATATATAAAACAGTTTAGGTATGAAAACTTATCAAGATTGTATTCCCTGTTTCTTCAAACAGGCTTTAAGAGCTGGTAATATAGCTACTTCAAATAAAGCGAAAATCAGACAATTAATGAATGAAGTAGAGATTTTGTTAGAGAAAATTTCCTGGGAAAATACTCCTCCCGAAACAGGTGCTTTAATCTATCAAAAGATCAGGGAAATTACCGGGAATCCTGATCCCTTCCAGAAAATTAAAGCAAATAATATCGCCCATGCTCTTAAACTTTATCCTGCTTTGAAACGGTTGGTGCAAAGCTCGAATGATCCTCTTCTCGCTGCTGTTCGACTGGCAATTGCCGGAAATGTAATTGATCTGGGAGTTGATAAAAAATTTGATCTTGAAACGGAAATAGAGCAGATTATGCAGAAGCAATTTGCAGTTTTTGATTATGAATTTTTTAAACGGGAACTTTCTTCAGCCAGGAAGATTTTATACCTGGGTGATAATGCCGCAGAAGCAGTTTTTGACAGAATACTGATGGAAGAATTAGGAAAACCGGTTATCTTTGCAGTTCGAGGAATTCCCGTGATTAATGATATAACTTTAAAAGAAGCTGAAACAATAGGAATTGATCGGATCGCTGAAGTAATTTCTTCAGGTTCCATCGCTCCCGGTACTGTTCTACACTATTGCAATCAGAAATTTATTCATGAATTTAATAATGCCGATCTCATAATCAGTAAAGGGCAGGGAAATTTTGAGGGATTATCATCAGTAGACAGGTCTGTATTTTTCCTGCTGAAAGCCAAATGCAAAGTTATTGCAGATCATATCGGTGTGCAGGAAAACGATATCCTGCTGAAAGGAATCAATCTGCAGTAATTGAGAATCCCCTGATCCAAATGTGAAAATCTGGAACAGACTGAACAAAATTGCAGGTTTGGCAAGCAACTGCGTTTTGATAAAAATATAAGAGTACATAAAAAAGCCCCGGTTGAAGCCGGGGCTGAATCTATTTTTATTCTCGACTCTGTTATTACTTATCAATGAGAAATTTCTTGGGATTATTTTATTTATGTCAATAATATATTCAGCAATATCAATAATACAAGCTGAGTTATGAAGAAATTGATCTACGATTTAAATGACATTTTTAATAAAAGTATCAACCTGAATAGAGCGAATAAAAATAGTTGACAAATCAACTAAATTTTCAAAGTTGATTCCTTATTGTAAGGGGATGAGATGGTTAAGAAAGATAAAAGTATCGGCTTTTTCATTAGTTATTTAACCCGGCAGGCACACAGAAATTTCGAACTGGAATTTGCCAGACATGGACTTAACAGAGGTTCGATTTTTATTTTAAAGCAGCTTTATAGACATGATGGTATCAGGCAGAGCGTTTTAAGCAGTTCTCTGCATTTCGATAAAGCTAACATTGCCAGGATCATTCAAAAACTGATGAAGTCCGGATTCATAGATAAAGATAAAGACAATACCGACAGCCGGGCAAACAAAATATTTCTTACCCAGAAAGCCAGGGATTTTGAATCTGAATTTAATTCCATTTTTCAAGGCTGGAACCGGGTTATTTTAAAGGGATTTTCAAAAGCAGACGAAAAAATCCTGTGGAATTCACTTCATCAGATGGTGGAAAACTCGGAACGCTATTTCCAGGATATGAATAAATGAAAGAAAAACATATTTTAGCCAACGATGATATAAAGAAATTGTTATTCAAGCTTTCGCTTCCCGCCACTGCCGGTATGATAGTGATGGCGCTTTACAATGTTGTTGATACTATTTTTATTGGGCGCAGTGTAGGATCTCTGGGTATAGCAGGTCTTTCGATAGTTTTTCCCGTGCAGATGATGGTACTGGCATTGGGTCAGATGATCGGACTTGGTTCTGCTTCAGTGATCTCCCGCAGCCTGGGAGCCGGAGAACGCGAAAAAGCCAGACGGGTCCTGGGAACAACTGCCACTTTCACCCTTATCATTTCCGTATTTCTGACTCTGTTAGGCCTGATATTCATAGATCCCCTGTTGAAGATCTTTGGAGTTACGGAAACGATCTATCCTTATTCTTATGATTATATGAGAATAATTTTGCTGGGAACATTTTTCTTTGCCTTTGCCATGAACTCCAACCATGTCATCAGGTCGGAAGGACAGGCAAAATATGCCATGCTGGCAATGATGCTGGGAGCCGGACTAAATATTATTCTGGATCCCATTTTTATTTTTGCTCTTGATATGGGGGTGAAAGGAGCGGCAACTGCAACAGTCCTGGCACAGATTGTAGCAGTTATCTATGTGATAATTTTCTTCCAGTCGAAGAAAAGTACACTTCACCTTAACTTCAGGTCTCTGGGTTTAAATTTCAAATTGTTGCAGGAAATTATTAAGATCGGATTTTCTGCTTTTGCCCGTCACGTTTCCGGCAGCCTCATTTTTATAGTTGTGAATAACACTTTAAAGCTTTATAATGGAGATATTGCCATAGCAGCTTATGGAATTATCATGAGATTGTTCAGATTTCTATTAATGCCCATGTTCGGTATTGCACAGGGACTGCAGCCGATTGTCGGTTTCAATTACGGGGCAGGCAAGATCGACAAGCTGCAGAAAGCGTATAAAACAGCAATTATTTATGCCTCAATAATATCTTTCAGCGGTTTTATGGTAATTCAGCTCTTTTCCAGAACACTTTTTGGAATTTTTACCAGTGATCCTGAACTGATCGAATTGGGAAGTAATGCCATCAGGATAATGGTACTGGCTGTTCCGCTGATCGGGTTCCAGATGATAGGGACAGTGGTGTTCCAGGCACTGGGAAAAGCTTTACCGGCTCTTATCTTATCAATGTCGCGTGAATTGATTATCCTTATACCGCTTATTCTAATTCTTCCCCGCTTCTATGGGTTGAACGGAGTCTGGTATGCCTCGCCGATTTCGGATATTCTATCCTTTTCTTTAACAGCTGTTCTCTTTTACCGACTGATAAAACAACTTGATAACGAACAGGAGTCTGCACTTAAAAGAGCTGACAGTTAAGGTACTATAAAAACAGATACAATCCCCTTTCACCCGCATCATTACTAAACAGGCTGATTTCTAAATACACCAAAACTTCACTGGAAAAATTAACCAAGTATTTATCAGCAAAGACTTTACTTAAGAATAGCAATAAATACTTTTTT
>LKUH01000219.1 GCA_001412425.1 Candidatus Cloacimonas sp. SDB | reverse complement strand
TTTTTTTAATCTCCAAGGCAATGATATTTCCTATCCAGAATTCATTAAAGATATAAAAAAATATAACCGGATAAAACTGGAATGCATATTGATTTTTGGTGGGGACGGAACATTATTGCACGCTGTAGAATTATCTCTAAAATATAAATCTCCCCTGCTGGGAATAAATTTAGGAAAATTAGGTTTTTTAGCTGAAAGCAGTCTTCAGGAACTGGAAAAATCTATTGAAGACCTTAAAAATAACAGATATGAATTACAAGCCCGATTATTGTTGAAAGTAGCGCTGAAAAGAAAGGGAAAAATCATCTATTCAGCTTTAGCCCTGAATGATGCAGTAATCAATAAAGGCGAACTTCCCAAATTGATAGATATCAGAGTGTTCAGCAATAGAAGATTTGTAATGGATACCAGATGTGACGGAATTATTGCAGCCACCCCTACAGGATCAACAGCTTATTCCCTTTCAGCCGGAGGACCAATTATATCTCCCTTAATGAACGCTATTGTTGTAAATCCCCTTAATCCCCATATTCTCTCTTTAAGACCAATAGTGTTTAACGCTTCCGATATAATCCAGTTCCGCTTGAGAAATACAAGTGAAGAATGCTTATTGCAGCTGGATGGTAAAAATGTTCATATTTTGCAGGAAGGAGATGAAGTAATAGTTAACGCAGCCTCAAGTAAAATTGATTTCATTAAATTAACCAATAAAACTTTTTATCAGATACTCAGAAAAAAACTTCATATGGGTAGAACATGATCAGATCAGTTAGAATCAATAATTTCGTAATTGTTAAACAACTTGATATTGAATTGGAAAATGGACTGATTGTACTGACAGGCGAGACGGGAGCAGGAAAATCCGTTATTGTAGGAGCCATTGATAATGTATTTGGCGGAAAAATAAAACCGGGTTCTCTTTTTAATGATAAAGAACCGGCTGTTATAGAAGTAACCGTAAAGCTTGATAAAAAAAACGCACTACTGATCGAGTTACTTAAAAAATATGATTATGAGATTGATGAGGATGAATTATTCTTTCGAAAAGAAATCAGTACAACCCTGCGCGGAAAATTCTTTTTGAACGGCAGAAGAATTTCCAACCAGATAATTAAAGAATTTCGGGAAGTATTGCTTGATTTTCACAGCCAGAGAGATCAACAGAAATTATTTGATAACAATTACCAGCTGGAAGTTATTGACGCCTACGCAGGCTTAATGGAGCTTAGAAAAGAATTTAATGAACTCTATTCTGATACATTGTTAAAACTGAATCTGCTGAAAGAACTGGAAGCAAAAGAGCAAAATGAACAGGATAGAATAAAATTATATGAATTCCAATTGAATGAAATTAATAACTTGAAACTGCTTCCGGGTGAAGATGAACAGTTGCAGGCTGAATTGAATTTACTGCGGAATTCGCAAAAAATCATCGAAAATTCGCTTCTTTTAGAACAGGTAATTTATGAAAATGAAAATTCAGTTTATGATATTATCAACGGTTTTCTGGCTAGATTTAAAAATTTTGAGTCTGACAATGATCATATTAAAATTGCTGTGAACAATCTGGAAAGCTCACTGGTAAATCTTGATGAAGCTGTGGGAGAAATTCAGGATCTCCTGAATTTCATTTCCGTTGACGAAGCCAGGCAAACAATTCTGGAAGAGAGATTGAACGAAATTAATTCTGCTAAACAAAAATATAAATTGGATATACCCGGTTTACTTTCATATGCCGAAAAGATGAAAAATGCCATCGAAAATTTCTCCTCCGGTAAAGAAAAACTGGTTAATTTGAAAATAGAATTATCCCAAAACAGAAATAAACTATTGGAAATAGCAGGTCAGCTGACCGAAAAAAGACAGGCTGCTTCCCGAAAATTGGAAACTGAAATTAAAAAATATATTAAAGATCTGGCAATACTCCAGGCAGATGTTAAAATAGATTTTACCAAAGCAGCTGAAAGTGGATCTGAAATTTTTTCCGGACTGAATTCGACCGGACAGGATGAGATCGAAATATTATTTTCTGCTAACAAAGGCATCAAAATGCAGCCCCTGAAACATGCTGCTTCCGGCGGGGAATTATCCAGATTCTTATTAACTGTTAAAAAAATTTTGACGAATAGACTGGAAAATAAAACGATAATATTTGATGAAATAGATGCTGGCATAGGAGGAAAAACTGCAAACCTTCTGGGAGAATTCATTAACGATATTGCCACTTATCACCAGATCCTGTGTGTCACACATCTTGCCCAGATAGCTATTTTTGCCAGTAAACATTACAGAATTGTCAAAACAGAAAATACCGGCAGGGCAGAGATAATCATCACCAGTATGGAACAGGATGAACGTAAAGAAGAAATTGCCAGAATGCTGGCTGGTTCAGATAGTGAACTTGCACTAAAATATGCAGAAGAAATTCTAACAGAAAGAGAAAAAATTCAATGAACTTAAATCATAAGGAGGGTTAATGTTGGAAGCTTGGATGATATGGCTGGGTATCGGCATCCTTTGCATGATAATTGAAATTTTCACACCTGGGTTTTATTTTATGAGCATCGGACTGGGTGCTGTTTTAACAGGACTGGCGTCGCTGATCTTTTCAGGAACTGTCTGGCAGATCCTGATTTTTGCTTTAGTAACTTTTATCGTATTTTTATTTACCCGGAAATTGAGTAAGAAAATTATGTCGAAAACTTCTAAAGAAACTAATATTTACGCCCTGAAAGGAAAAATGGGAAGAGTAGTTAAGGAAATCCCCAAAGACGGTAGAGGATATGTTAAAGTTGAAGGTGAAGAATGGTCAGCAAAAGATTCCAATAACCAAAAAATTGTGAAGGACACAAAGGTAAAAATCCTGGAAGTTGAGGGCAATAAACTTATTGTGTCAGAAGTTATGGAGGAGGAGTAATGACTATACTGGTTATAATAATTGCGCTTTTTGTTCTGATCCTTATTTCCAAAGGATTGGTAGTTGTTAAACAGGCTGAGGTGATCATAATAGAAAGACTGGGAAAATACAATAGAACCTTGGAAAGCGGACTGCACATAATCTGGCCGATTGTAGATAAACCCAGATCGATCAACTGGAGATTTGTTAAAACAGATTATCAGGGTAACAAATTTATTCAAATTAAAACCGAAAACCGGATAGATCTTAGAGAAACAGTATACGATTTTCCGCGTCAGAATGTGATAACCAGCGATAATGTTTCAATTGAAATAGATGCTCTGCTGTATTTTCAGGTAACAGATCCGATAAAAGCAGTTTATGAAATTACAAACCTGCCGCATGCCATTGAAAAGCTTACTCAGACTACTCTCCGTAATGTTATTGGTGAACTTGAACTTGATAAAACCCTTACTTCCCGTGATACCATTAATGCTAAATTGAGAGATATTCTGGACGAAGCAACAGATAAATGGGGTGTTAAAGTAAACCGAGTGGAACTGCAGGATATCAACCCTCCTCAGGAAATTAAGATAGCGATGGAAAAACAGATGCGGGCAGAAAGAGATAGAAGAGCTAAGATCCTGGAAGCCGAAGGTGAAAAGAGATCCCAGATCCTGGTAGCCGAAGGTGATAGAGAAGCTAAAATTACCCGGGCAGACGGTGAGGCAAAAGCTAAAATTAAAGTTGCTGAAGCCGAAGCTAAGGCTATTAAGGCGGTATCCAGTGCAGTTGAGGTTACCGGAACAGATCCGGCTCAGTATCTTCTGGCTGTGAAATATATCCAGGCTTTCAATGAGATAGTTCAAAATAACGATAAGACAGTTGTTATACCATATGAAGCTTCTTCTCTACTGGGCTCGGTAAAAGCAATCGAAAAGATTTTGAAAGGTTAATGATTTTAACACAATAAAAAGGAGATAGTATGTCAGAAATTATTGGAATTTACGGAAGAGAGATCCTTGATTCACGGGGTAATCCGACTGTAGAAGTAGATGTTCAACTGGAAACAGGAATAATTGGCAGAGCTGCAGTGCCGAGTGGTGCTTCTACAGGTGAATATGAAGCAGTAGAATTAAGAGATGGTGATAAAGAAAGATATCTCGGCAAAGGCGTTCTTAAGGCAGTATCAAATGTTAATGAGCTAATTGCTCCAGAATTGGTGGGATACGAAGCTCTGGATCAAGCCCTGATCGATAAGATAATGATTGAACTTGATGGCACCCAGAATAAGGATAAACTGGGAGCAAATGCAATTCTTGGAGTCTCTATGGCTTGCGCCAGAGCTGCTGCAGAAGAAGAAGGATTGCCGCTCTACAGATATATCGGTGGTTCCAATGCCAGACTGCTGCCGGTACCCATGGCTAACATTCTGAACGGCGGAAAACATGCCGATAACAACGTAGATCTGCAGGAGTTTATGATCTTTCCCTTAGGAGCAAAATCCTTTCGACAGGCTCTGCAGATAAATGCGGAAGTATTCCATGCTTTGAAAAGTTATCTTCAGAAAAACAACTTCAGTACTTCCGTTGGAGATGAGGGTGGTTTTGCACCTAACCTCAAATCTAATGAAGAAGCTTTACAGGTAATTGTAAAAGCAATTGATTTGGCTGGCTATAAACCGGGCGAAGATGTCTTTATCGCTTTGGATCCGGCTTCTTCAGAGTTCTTTGAAAAAGGTAAATATATGCTTAAAGCAGAAAATGCTCAGTTAACTTCGGAAGAAATGGTAAACTATTACATCGAAATGGTAAATAAATATCCCATAATATCAATTGAAGATGGTCTCGCCGAAGATGACTGGTCCGGCTGGAAGCTTATGACGGAAAAATTGGGCAGGAAGATTCAGATCGTGGGAGATGATATTTTTGTGACTAACAGCGAACGATTAAAAAGAGGAATTAAGGAAAAATCGGCTAATTCCATTTTAATAAAACTCAATCAGATAGGTTCTGTATCAGAAACTCTCGATACGATAGAAATGGCTAAAACTTCCTCCTTTACTACAGTAATTTCACATCGCAGCGGAGAAACCTGTGATACCTTTATTGCCGACCTGGCTGTTGCTGTTAACGCCGGGCAAATAAAAACAGGTTCCCTCTGCAGAAGTGAACGAATTGCAAAATATAATCAACTGCTTAGAATTGAAGAAGAACTGGGAGAAGCCTCCAGATTTTTAGGTAAAGAAATATTCTATAATCTCAGATAAATAAAACAAGGGGCACAGATGAAAAAATTTCTGATCTTTGGAATTCTACTGATAATACTGGCAGGTTGCACATCAGAAGGTGATATTAAGATTTTCAATAGAACTCAATATCCAGTGTATCTGCATGTAAAAGGAAATGACTATATCATTGCCGGGTCGGAAGACCTCCTGGAAAATCCGGTTAAAAAGACGGTTTCCGTGGAAACAGGAAAAGAATTCCTTTTCTGGAACGGGGGAGACGAGAAAGTAAAAATTCGGCTGGAAGGGGAAACTTTCATGCTTCAGGAAGCTGATCTTAGCGGTAACCCCACCGGAATCTTTTATACTGAAACTGAAATACTGGTTTCGTCAAACGAAACAACCAGAATATTTTGCGATCCAACTCATGCCGGCGTGAAGGTGATCAATATGACTGAGATCGATATTATTTATATAAATGTGAAGAAGAACGGCGGGAATTTTATTCCCTTAACGACCAATACGGGTTCTTCGGCAGATTCGTTGTGGTATGTTGCTCCGGCAGACTCCGTCTGGGCCAGGCTTGAAGCTTCAACCGAAGATTATCCAATTTTTTATGAATTTCAAATTATACTTGATGACTATCAGATTTTTGAGATTCCAGCAGGTGAAATAGAAACAGACGAACAGTACAGGCTGGCTTTATATTTATAAACTAAATAAACCCAAAAACAGGGACGCCTATAATAGTGTCCCTGTTATTTTATGCTGGTGGCTAAACTCCTGTTTAGCCACC
>LKUH01000218.1 GCA_001412425.1 Candidatus Cloacimonas sp. SDB | reverse complement strand
GGTGCAAGCGGTCCATGGCGTCCATAATCCTGTCATAGGTACCCTCCCCTCGTCTTTTATCAGTTAAATCTCTATATCCCTCCAGGCTGATAGCCGGACTGACATTGCCTGCCTGAAGCATCTTGTCTGCCATCTCATCATCGATAAGTGTTCCGTTGGTATACATCATAAAGCCTACATCAGGATGACGGTGGAAGATCTCAAAGAGATCGGGGTAAACAGTAGGCTCTCCTCCTGATAGTACGATAAAGTAAATACCCATACCCTTGGCCTCATTTATTATCCTGTCGATAGTGTTGATATCCAAGGTATCGTTCTTTTTGTATTTTCCGGCCCAGCAGCCGGTACAACTTAAATTACAGGCACTGGTAGGATCGATAAGAATAGTCCAGGGAACTGCTACTTGGAGCTCTTTGGCTACTTCAAATTGTCTGGGTATTCCCATTAGGGCAGAATTGACAAAAAAGTTCATGATCATGCCATTTTTATAGCTGGGTGCTACCTGGGATAATCTTTGAACATATTGTTTTATTACAGGATTTGTTTTATAAGAATCCTTGATGGCGGCAATCTCTTCATGGTGTTTTTCGGTACGAGCTACCTTATCTGCCAGGTCCAATACCCTTATAAAATTCTTTTCCGGATCCTTTTCTAGATAGTTAAGAGCCTGTTTTATTATCTGTTCGGCAGCAAATTTCTTGGCAAAGTTAAAGTTAATAGCCATTGTTGTTTTCCTCCTTTGTTGGTATTTTTATTTCATAACAATTTCTGCTATTTGTATAACCGTAATCTTTATAAAAATAATCCTGCTATGAAGGGATTGACAAACAATTCTCTTCTTTCTTAAACACACAGACTAGCTGTTGGACTCATTTGAAACTTCTATTTTCTCAGCCTTTTTCTTAAATTTCTTAAAGATCAGCATGTAAATCCAACCGATGAGGAAACTACCAATAATGCCAGCAATAACATTAAAACTCCAAAGCATCCATCCCCAGTTACCCAGGATGAGTTCACCCAACAAAGCACCAATAGTGGCTCCTACTAATATGTTCCAATAACCTCCTTTGATTTCTATGTGTTTAAAGATAATCTGTAATACCCATGCCATAACAAGCGCAATGACAGCAAGAACAATTACATACATTACTGTTACCTCCTTCCATTTTGTGTTTCCCTCCATAGCAGAAAAATATGAATTTATGTTCAAATGAACTTATGTTCAAAAAACAATAAAAAATTTTATTTCATTCGTTCTCCCAAACGACAAAAGAAGTCAATATTTCCTTCTCTATCGTCAGGGTATTCTTGGGCAAAATCATGAACGGCTAAAAGTAACAAGCGAATAGTTCTATCCTTGTCTCTATCATTATCCGGAATTTTCGACGTACCTGTTTCTCCTGCTTTATAAAACAGAGATCTCATCAATAACATTAGGTGTTCTTTTATTTCATTAATCACTTCATGATTGATTTTATCTCTAAGCAGTTCCCGACTGAATCCCTGGAATTTTACTATTTCATCATAAAGTGTTGAAAAAAACTTATAGTGAGCTGTATCTTTTCCAACAATACTTTCCAGGACAACATAGATTCGATCAAAACTTACCTTAAAAGCATTTATAAATAATTCCTGTTTATTAGAATAGTAGTTGTAGAGGGTTCCCACCGATATTCCTGCATCCTTGGCAACCATCTGCATGGTCACACCACTGTATCCTTTTTTAGCAAAGAGATGAAAAGCAGATTTGCTAACTCTTTCTTCCAATTGATCAATAATCTTGGTCATAACTTGCTCCTTTATGTGAGCTTATCCTTTGAATGTATATTCATTTGACCTATCGTTCATATGAATATACATTCATAATATCTCATAACCATACTTCTGTCAAGTAATTTTTTGCATTCTAAATATTTTTAAGGTCATCCTGAAATCCATTCATAAAGTCTACTTATCGGATGATGCATTGCGTAACATGTTCTAACAATTCTTGTTTTATAAGCTTTAGTTCTTCATCAGAATAATTTTGGGTAGAATTCATAAAAAGAGGATTTAATATTTTACCTCGGTCAATCAGTTTCTGTAATACATATAGCCTTGCACCGTTGATAAGTTTGCCTATTAAAATTATTTCTGTCTTTGTAAGCACTTCTTTTGCAAACGTTGTTCTAAATTCATAATTGAGTCTACTGTTCATAATGGAGTCTATGATTTCTTTTATTAGATTGGTATCAATCTTTACATGAATAACTTTGTTATATTTTTCCAGTGGAGCCTTAATGTCCATAGCAATATAATCGACCAGTTTTTCCTTTATCAATAACTGCAACATGCCTGGATTCGTTCCATTAGAATCTAGTTTCACCAGAAATCCGGCGTTCTTGATTTTTCTTATGAATTCTGGCAAATCCCTTTGAAGTGTCGGTTCTCCGCCCGTAATAACTATTGCGTCCAATTTATCTTTCCTCGCTTCCAAAAATGAGAAGATGATT
>LKUH01000217.1 GCA_001412425.1 Candidatus Cloacimonas sp. SDB | reverse complement strand
TAAATAGTCTTATCAGAAATTTAATGAGAAGAAATGACAGAAAGAGAAAGAAAGCGATTCCGATAAACTTTCCTACTTTAAAAAACAACTGATGATGATGTTTGAAGAATTGTTCATATTCTGTGGAAGCTGACTCTTCATTCTCCAGCAGGATCTCCCCTTTTTCAATCTTCTCTTTTAATCTGCTTTTATAAGATCTTAACCGGTTTCGGGGAAGATCACTCTTCTTAAATTTATTATACAGTTTCGTGTTATCAGCACTGTAAAGAACTTCCGGATTATCCAGAAGCCAGTCAAAAACCTGTTGTTGTTTACTTTTTTCTTCCATACTACCGCCTTTAATAGAAATTTATCAGGGTGTTATGACCCCGAGCCAGTCACCCAGCAGGAATTGAAGTCTGCCGATAAGGAGGGAAATACGGGCCATGGCCGTATATCCGAAAGCTGCACCGAAACTTACCATCAGGAAATAAATCCCGATTTTGGCAGTTACGCCGAAAGCCCCTTCATGTTTTTTACTGAAATAAAAATATATCACTCCGGTAATGGTACCCACCACCAGAAGGATCTGCCCTAAAACTACGACCCAGTCTCCTCCATTGAAGGGATTGATCATTGTTGCTGTGATCTGATTTATGACATCAGATTTAAGATAACGCAGAAAGAATACTCCGGCAGTTGTACCGATCACAAAAGAAACAGGGTATCTGCTTATCCAGTCGATAGAAGGAATCAGCCGAAGCAGCATCATGATGCCCAGAATTGCCGGTATCAGTTTGATCCAGTTTGCTCCGAAATTTTCTGATAGAGGTAAGAACAGGTTGGGAATAAGAATGAAATAGATCGTGTAGATGAACCAGTAACCTGCCGACAGACCGACAAAGATCTGCTCGGATACTTTATAAAAGGGGTTATCTTTATATAAAAAACTATAGATCCCAAAAGTGAACAGTGCTGCCAGCCAGACTCCCAGAACTTCAAAGAAATGCAACATTATTCACCTCCTTTTGCCAGTTTTTTCTTATTTTTCCAGTAATTGATATTTCCTATTACGATAAAAATTATGATCAGCAGATGAGCAATGGATTGCGCATCCATTCCGCTGGTAGCCAGTCCCGGTTTCTTAACCAGATATTCATATTCTGCTGCAGCCTTAAGACCTGCCATTAATCCGGTGAGCTGCTGCTGTTCGTTCACATAGGGCAGAATAGCCGGAGCGCTAACTCCGGTAACGCCGCCGGTTACCGGTTTTCCGAAGGTATCGTGGGTGATCTGTACCCACTGTTTTATTCCCGGATCACCGGCTGAAAAGGAACAGACAAAAGCGATGTTGTCAAAATTCTTCACTCCCTTCATAATGGGAAGTTCATCAATTGAAGTACCGTCTATGTCAGTTGGGAATATGGTCCTGAAATTCTTACCCATAGCCTGAATGGTTACCATGCCGCCAGCTTTGAAACCAAGGTTAACATAATCGACGCCATACTCCATCTCGGGATATTCCACTTTAAGAATCTCATGGATCTCTTCCGCCATTTGAACGCCCATGGGCCATAAAGCTGTAACGATGATCTTAATATTTTTTTCCAGACAGTGTTTCATCATGGTTGTTGCCATGGGATGCAGTTCCGGTTTACTGCCGGGGTCATAATCGAATGAGAGGATTACTTTACTTCCCGGAGGAGTATTTTCCACCAGATCATTTACCATTCGGACATTCTCAGTTGTTTCGATAGGAAGCCCGATAACGAAAATCAGCGGGAGAGCTACACAAATGAAGATCAACAGGAAGATCCATCTTCTGTCTATCTGTTGGGAATTGACATTGCCAGCCATTATTTACCTCCCAGATAGGAACGTTCGATTCCCAGTATAATTCGTAATGAGCTTCCGATTAAACCCAGACCTGCCCCAATCATAATAGCTCTTTGACCGGCAGTATTGGGATATTTCATAATAAACTCCGAGACCCTGGGTAAATGCAGAAAGTCCAGAGATGGTGGCAGCCAGCCGGTAAGGGCACTGCCCATGCTTGTATTACCCAGCATCACGAGGACGGCAGCGATAAGAAGCAGATTAGATTCTACAGTTCTGGCTATGAAGGAACGGTAAGCTGCAGAAGCGATGAAGAACGCCAGCAGAGAGAACATGGTAGCCGAGAGATGCTGGTAAACATTATAGAACAGATAATCAAAAGGTTTATCTCCTATTGTTGCAATGATGGAGTAACCATGTCCAAATATACCGGCACTGCTTTCTGTTCCCCAGAAAACACCAAAAGAGACCATCACTACAAAACTGACTAGAGTAACCACATAATAGGGCCAGTTTGTCTGTTTAAATTTTATTTTCAGGAAATTGACCTTAAAGAGGCTGAGTTGCCCCAGGATTATAGCAAAACCCGAAATAATCAGGAACCATTCTTCCAGATTTCCGGAGATGGTGCCAAAAGGCCGGTGCGGTATGAATTCTGAAATAATAACAATTGAACCAATGATAAAAGTTATAATTAAAGGTAGTTTTCTTTTCATAACTGTAACCTCAATGCAGCGTCAGGAAATCTTTCAGAAAATGAATTCCGAAGATCTCCATGATTATTCCGGCTGTTAACACGATCACAAAAATCGCCTTTCCCAGATCCTGTCCTTTCAGGCTGCCCAGTTGATGCGGCTCTTTGGAAAGGTAAGCGGAAGCGGCGAATAACTCTTCACCGATCAATGTATAATCACAGGCGACGACAAAGAAGGGCAACTGACTGGGCATTGCTGTACCGGCAGTTTGAATGGCGCCACTGGCAAAACCTGTCTCAGCCAGGATCAGCGATTCGGCATAGAAAGCTCCCAGGAAGAAATTTGCCGCCGGTTTTTCTCTGATGATTATTCCGTCCACCCCGGCAACAAATCCGAATTGATCATCTGTAAGGTAAAACACTGAATTGGGGTCATAAGCATCGGGGCGTCCGGCTTTCAGAAAAGCTTCCTTCACAATTTCCTTAGCTGTGGAAAGTACCATGGAACGGCAGACCGGCACTATTAGCCTGGTATCATATTCCGCCGCCCGCTGGGCAAGCTTGCCCAGTATGGTCAACCCCGCAATGGTCTGCATATCGTTCAAATCGAGAATACCGGGAACAAACAGGATGGGTTTACCCATTTCGGTAGCTCTTCCCACCGATTCGTCCATCGATTCCAGACCCGCGATCTTTCTGATATAAAGTTCCTTACCCGATTTTGCTGAATAAATGAAATAAATTATTGCTATAATAAGAATTAAACTCATCACGAATAAGGATATCTTATTAGTATTGAACCACTGGGCGGAGGCAGTTGCAGTTATATCCCGGGTGAACAGCAGATTGCCCTGCAGGTCAAAAAGATTAAGGCGATAAGTGTATGACTGATTGGGCTCAATATTCTCCCCGTCAATGAACCTGCCGCTCAGGTTATCCAGTTCTGCCAGCTGATAAAAATTGCCGTCGGCTTCTTTTTTCTCCAGGACAATTTTTTCAGGCTCATATCCTTTCACATCCCAGACGATCTGAATTCCGGTACCATCATCATTAGGCTGGTCTATGGCAGTAAATGTAAGGATTTGAGCATTTAACGATCCGGCAGAAAAGAAACCGTAAAAAATAATGAAAAAGAAAATAATTACTTTTTGCATGGCATCTCCTGTCGCTAAAATTGATTTGTACGTTTTCTGGATTTCCTGCCGATGTCAATAAAAAAAATCACGGGCTGGATTCCTGAGATATTTAACCTGATAAATTGGTTCAGGTTAATCAAGATGGAAAGGAAAAATAAAGATTTTATTTAACTACAAAAAAAATCAACTCTGAATAATATTGTTGACATTCCTGAAAAATAAAAAAATTATTGGAGTGTATGTCAGATCATAATAATAAGTTTTTCTCTTGAAGTGAACAATATTTTACAAATGTTAAAGATTGAGTGATAACCTGACATATAATATTATTCTTGCAGAATTTATTTCGTCATGGTCAATTAATTAGCTATGATTTTCAAAATCTGTTAACTGAAAGTTTTAAGATATCAGGCATTTAATTTATTTCCAATTCAGCGAAATTGGAGGAGGTCGTATGAAAAAAT
>LKUH01000216.1 GCA_001412425.1 Candidatus Cloacimonas sp. SDB | reverse complement strand
AAAGGAATTATTTACAAAGGACGTAAAGAGAATATGAATGTAGCCAAGGAAGAGATGGCTAAGGTTAGTAACCAGAATAATATCAAAGGTTCTTTAGCAGATGCTATTGTTGATGCCGATGTATTTATTGGGGTTTCAGCAGCAGGAGCGTTAAGTGTAGATATGGCTAAAAAGATGGCTTCTGATGCAATTGTTTTCGCTATGGCTAATCCTGTACCTGAGATTATGCCTGATGAGGCAAAAGAAGCAGGTATTCGTATTATGGCCACCGGACGTTCTGATTTTCCAAATCAGGTCAATAATTGTCTGGGATTCCCGGCAATCTTTAAGGGAGCTCTTCAGGTAAGAGCAAGCAATATTACCGAAGAGATGAAATTAGCAGCTGCCAAAGCGATTGCCTCTGTAATTCCTGAGAATGAATTAAGTAATGAAAATATTATTCCTAATGTTTTTCATCCAGAGGTTATGGATAAAGAAGCCAAAGCAGTAGCTAAAGCAGCTAGAGATTCTGGTGTAGCAAGAATTTAGTTAGTCTTATTTAACAGCTTTTACTTAATGAGGGGGAGAACTGTATTGTATGATATCTAATAGAGAATTTAAGTTGAAGTATGGAAATAAAAAAATAACATTACAACTGGCTGATAAAAATATTGCTGCTGTTTTATCAGCCAGCAAGACTATACCATTAGAAAATCCCGTTTCTAAATTAGAGGAATTGTTAGAAAGACCTATAAATACAAATTCTTTAGGGCAGTTAATTAAGACCAGGAAAGCAAAAAAGATACTTATTGTTGTCAATGATATAACCAGACCAACACCGTATGGTATTATATTGCCCCCATTATTAGCAAAATTAGAACAAGCAGGGATTAAGAAAGATAATATTATTTTTATAATTGCTACAGGAGCCCATAGAGGCAACACCAGAGAAGAGAATATAACGGTATTTGGAAAAGAATTGGTGTCTTCTTATAATTTTATCAATCATTCCTGTGATGATGATTTAATCGATTTAGGAAAATTAGCCAGTGGAAATCGATTGCTGGTTGATTCTATTATCAAAGAGGTCGATTTTATAATTACTACTGGTGTTATTGTACCGCATTACATTGCTGGTTTTTCTGGAGGTAGAAAGTCAATTTTACCAGGGATTTGTGGCAAAGAAACGATAGAGAATAATCATGCGAACATGATTCATCCTAATGCTGTAACCGGCAATTTAATAGAAAATCCAGTACATGAAGAAATGACAGAAGCAGCTAAAAGAGTAGATGTTGATTTCAATATCAATGTTATAACTGATGAAGATGGCAATATTGTAGATATAGTCACAGGAGATTTATTTTCTTCTTGGGATAGAGGAGTTGAGATTTGCAAAACAACTTACTTTGCCCCAATTCAAGAAAAAGCAGAAGTTGTCATTGTTAGTGCAGGCGGTTATCCCAAAGATATTAATATATATCAAGCTCAAAAAGCATTAGACAACGCTTATCAGGCAGTCAAGTCAGGAGGGACTATTATTTTAATCGCAGAATGCCTAGAAGGTATCGGAAATACTGTTTGTGAGGAATGGATAGAGGATGCTAATTCCATGAAAGATATTGAAAATAGACTAAAAAAACGTTTTGTCCTAGGCGGACATAAGGCATATGCTATTGCCAAAGTTGCCAAAGAAGTAGACATCATCCTCATTTCTTCACTAAGCGAAGAAAAAGTGAAAAAACTATTTATGAAACCGATGAAGGATATGGATTCAGCAATTGAATATGTCCGAAAAAGATATGGTGATGATTTTAAAAGCTATATTATTGCTTCTGGAAATACTGTAGTTCC
>LKUH01000215.1 GCA_001412425.1 Candidatus Cloacimonas sp. SDB | reverse complement strand
CTGGACGCTTCCGCAGTGCGCTGGTAAGTTAGGCACTTCTTTATTAGCTATTTGTCTCAACATGTTCCTTCAAGCTTTATTGTGATTGAAGTAACGGAGTGACAATAAAACATTTTATATTGTCATTTTTTATTTTATTTGACAAATTAAGTTTCCATATTGTCATTGTCTCATAAAAATGAGAAGGATGAAAAAAATGAGATTAGAAGATTTTAAATCAGGGAAATATACTCAAGAATACCAATACAAAGCTTTTTTGCCAAATAGCATTAATTCTAATTGGATTTGGGATGATTCGGAAATAAATATTCTATTAGAAGAAGCAAATAGAAAACTTGGAGAAATTAATGCGTTTTCATACCTAATCCCTGACATCGATATGTTTATAAAAATGCACATTGTAAAAGAAGCTAACACTTCAAGCAAAATTGAAGGTACTAAAACAGAGATTGATGAAGCTGTAATGAAAGAAGATCAAATTTCTCCTGAGAGAAGAGATGATTGGTTAGAAGTACATCAATATATTGAATCTATGAATAATGCAATTCTAATGTTAGAAAAACTACCTCTATCAAATCGCTTAATAAGAGAAACACATAGAATTTTACTGAGCACAGGTAGAGGTGAAAAGAAAACTCCGGGTGAATTCAGAAAAAGCCAGAATTGGATTGGAGGAAGAAATCTTTCCGAAGCTAAATTCATTCCGCCACACAATAAATATTTAAACGATCTAATGGGTGATCTAGAAAAATTTATTAATGAGAATGATAATGTTCCTCATTTAATAAAACTAGCATTAATGCATTATCAATTTGAAACAATTCATCCTTTTTTAGATGGAAATGGAAGAGTAGGGAGGTTACTAATTACTTTGTATCTAATCGCCAACAAAATCTTAACTAAACCAGCTTTGTATTTATCTGACTATCTCGAAAAAAATCGAATCGAATATTATCATTACCTAAATGACACCCGAAACAATAAAATCATACAATGGATAAAATTCTTTCTAAAAGGTATTTCAATTACTTCTGAAAATACAAAACAGACATTTGTAAGAATAATTGAGTTACAACAAGAAATGACAATAATGAGTCATAATTTTGGTAGTCGATCAGAAAAAATTCAAAAAATTATTAAT
>LKUH01000214.1 GCA_001412425.1 Candidatus Cloacimonas sp. SDB | reverse complement strand
GAGGAATTAAATGAATGTAAAAAAAATGATCAAGGATCTGGACTGGTTAAGAGAGAGCATTATAGGCAGAAATATGCCTATTGAAACCTGTTATGGCAAAAAGCCGCTTGTCTATGCCGACTACACAGCCAGTGGCAGATGTGTTTATTTTATTGAGAACTATTTAACCGATCTCAAGAGGTATTACGCCAACACTCACACAGAAGATGACTTTACCGGAAGGACCATGACAGCCTTACTGCATGAAGCTGAAAAAGAGATCAAAAGAATGGTTAATGCCGGTGAATCGGGAAAAATTATTTTTACCGGTACTGGTGCTACGGGTGGTGTAATGAAGTTACAGCAAATTATCGGAGTTTACTGGCCGCCTGCTACTAAAATTAGGATCAACGACTGCTTGCATGAACCAATTTACCGACAAGATGAGTCGAAAATAAAGTGTCATGCGGATTTTCTGAAAAAGATAGATTTGAAGAAACCGGTGGTTTTTGTCGGACCTTACGAACACCATTCCAACGAAATTATGTGGCGTGAAACATTCTGTGAAGTTATCGAAATACCTCTGAATGAAAAAGGATTTATAGATCTGGAAGAGCTTGAGAGACACCTGAGTGATCCACGATTTGCCGGGAGGGAGAAAATTGGATCCTTCAGCGCTGCTTCCAACGTTTCAGGTGTTCGTACAGATGTATATGAGATTGCCAGAAAACTGCATAAACACGGAGCATTAGCCTGTTTTGATTTTGCCGCCTGTGCTCCTTATGTTGAAATCAATATGAATCTGGATGACAGAGCCTATTTTGATGCTATCTTTCTGGCTCCTCATAAGTTCCTGGGAGGCCCTGGCTCCAGCGGTATCCTGGTCTTCAACGAAAGGATTTATAAAAAAGAGCTTCCTCCTACAGTAGCTGCGGGTGGAACTGTGGATTTTGTGACAAGAGATCGGGAAAAATATATAGATGATATTGAGACCAGAGAAAAACCAGGTACACCGGGAATAATTCAGGATATAAAAGTAGCACTTGTTTTTCAGTTAAAAGAAAAAGTTGGAATAAATAATATAGAAAAAATTGAACATTATTATCTGAAAAGATTTTATGATCATTTCAGGGACAACGATAAGATTCAGTTCTATGGCCCCACCGATCCTGAAGTTAAAATAAATATTGTACCCTTTAATATCATCCACAAAGATAGAATATTTCACCCGAAATTCATTACAACTCTACTGAATGACCTTTTCGGAATTCAGACCCGAGCCGGCTGCTCCTGTGCCGGTCCTTATGGGCACAGACTTTTGAATATTTCCGAAGAGATCTCACGCTATTATCAATGTGTTATAGGAATAGATAAGTACAGCGGAGTTAAACCGGGCTGGGTAAGATTAAATCTTCATTACACCCTTTCCGATGCGGAATTTAACTACCTTGTAGCTGCAATTGATTTTGTGATTGAAAATGCTGAGAAATTTCTGCTTGATTATGTCTTTGATTTTTCTACCGGGGATTGGTATCACAGGAAAGAAAACTGTAATAAAAAATTGTTAGAACTAAATATTGATAATGTTTTGAATACTGCCGATTTCCAGCAGACAGACTGCGGAAATTGCCAGGAAATTTACAGAGAAAATCTGTCAGCTGCCTCCAATCTGGCAGACGGACTTCAGATATCAGACAATTATCCTGCTTTTAACAGTTCTCTGGAGGACCTGATGTTTTTTTATGTGAAAAATTATGTTAACCTGAAAGGATTTGAAAGTGATAAAAATTAAAAGAGCTCTGTTAAGTGTAGCCGATAAAACCGGTATAGTTAAACTGGCAAAAGTTCTGAAAGAATTTGATTGTGAAATTATCTCTACAGGCGGTACTAAAGCAGTTTTAGAGGATGCCGGGATTTCTGTGACAGATATTTCTGTTGTTACAGGTAATTCCGAAGCCTTTGCCGGCAGGATGAAAACCTTATCTTTTAATATCGGATCCGCACTTTTATTTGATAGAGAAAAAGACTGGAAAGAAGCGGAAGAACTTGCAATTGACCCGATTGATCTGGTCGTCTGCAATCTCTACCCTTTTGCTGCTGTCAAGCAGAAAGGGGCTGAACTGCCGGAGCTGATTGAAAATATTGATATTGGCGGGCCAACCATGATCAGGGCCGGTGCCAAGAACTATAAATATGTTGCAGTTGTAACTGATATTGCCGATTACAGGAACATTATAGCTGAATTGAAAATTAATAAAGGATCATTATCGCTGGAAACCAGATGGGAACTTATGAGAAAAACTTTTAACTATACTGCCGATTATGATAGTCTGATTGCTTCCACGATGGATGAATTAGCCGGCTCCAGATCGCTTAGATTCCATTTTAGGATGGGGAAAAAATTGAGATACGGCGAAAATTCCCATCAGGAAGGTTATCTATTTAGAGAAACCGGTGCCGAAAACTCTCTTTACGATATGAAAGTTCTGCATGGCAAAGAAATTTCCTATAATAATATGGCCGATATTCATAGTGCAATAGAAGCTGTGCATGATCTGAAAAATCAAGGTTGTGCAATAATTAAACATAATAATCCCTGTGGGTTGGCAGAAGGCAGAGATCAAAGAGAGGTTTTTGCCAATGCCTGGGCAGGCGATCCAGTCTCGGCTTATGGGTCAATTATAGCTTTCAACAAACCTGTGTCAAAAGCAACTGCAGAATTCCTGCAATTAGATAATAAAATCAGAACCCTGAGAAAATTCGTGGAAGTGATTGTTGCTCCAGGTTTTTCTGCTGCTGCACTGGATTATCTTTTTAAACATAAAAACCTGAGAATCATAGAATTTGATTCTCAAAACTATAAACCCGGATCTGAGCAGAAAAAAATAACCGGTGCTTTGCTGGTGCAGAGTTGTGACAATAAATTATATGATAAGCTGGAATCAGTTACAGAGATAGGATTTACAATAGAAAAGGATATTGACCTGATTGAGTTTGGAATTAACACAGTGAAGCAGATCAGATCTAATGCTATCGTAATTGTGCGGAGAACAAAAGACGGAGGCTGTCATTTGCTGGGAATGGGTGCCGGGCAGCCTAACAGGATCGTGTCAACCAAACTGGCAATTGAAAAAGCAGTTGAGAATTTGACCCGTGATTATAATGGCACTGATCTGACAAAATATACAGCAAAGGAAATTGCAGCTTCCATACTTGTTTCCGATGCTTTTTTCCCTTTTGCCGACAATGTTGAACTGGCAGGAAATGCCGGGATCAGAAAAATAATTCAGCCTGGTGGCTCGATCAGAGATAAAGCAGTTATAAAAAAATGTGACGAACTTGGCATTGCAATGTTGTTCACCGGAATCAGACATTTTAAGCATTAAAATCAATGGAAGCAAACCATTAAAATGTTAAGCAGGAAGAGAAGCCATGTAAACCTTATCAAGAGTTTGAAAACATTGATGTGAGAAGCAATTGTCATCCTGAGTAGTTTTCGGCAACAGAATAAATTTTGTCATCCTGAGTAGGAGCAACGCTCCGTATCGAAGGATAAGTTTGGCACTCTCAGGTAAGAAAAGTAATGAAATTTTGTCGCACTTCGATAAACCTGCTGTCAGCAGCAGGCCACTCAGTGTGACAGTTTTAAAGAGTTTTAATGTTGTAATTATTGGCTTAATAGACAAAAGTTTGTTGCTAAAACATAGGCTAAGTATAAACAGGTAAATTATTTAAGTG
>LKUH01000213.1 GCA_001412425.1 Candidatus Cloacimonas sp. SDB | reverse complement strand
ATTAGTTTCGTTTTTTAGGAGGAATATTGTTTAAAGTCAACTTGAATCTCAACACCAATCATGTCAAAGATATGACCTTTGAGAAACCTATTACAGTGGAAGACATTATTAAAAATGACGGCGTTTCCTTAAAAGATATAATGGCTTACAAAATAAATACCGAATACGTTCGTTCAGATAAATTAGTTGAATCAGACTGTATTCTGGACTGTATATCGTTCGATTCCACCGAGGGTCATTTGATCTACCAGGATACAATGATCTTTATTCTGATGAAAGCTTTTTACGGGATATATCCCGAAAAGAGGCTTGTTCTGGAACATTCAATTGGAGATGGAGTATTCTGTGAAATCTTTGAAGATGAAATTTTAACTGCAGATGACGTGGAATTGCTGCAAACAGAAATAACTAAAATAATAGCCGCAAAAATGCCGATCACTAAAATGGAAGTTTCTATTATTGAAGCTCATGCTATTTTTACCAGTCTGAAAAGAGATGATGTTGTTAAAAATTTGAAATTAGATAATCTCGAAATCTACAAATGTGGTAAATATTATGATTATTACCTGAGGCAACTGGCAGAAAATACAGCTATGGTAAGCTCTTTTGAGCTGATTTATCATTCTCCCGGCTTAATTCTTCGCTTTCCCCGCAGAGGGAACAGGAAGATAAAGGATAAATTCAAATTACCCAGAAAGATATTTGAAACACACCAGGAACACGATAAATGGCTTAATATCTTAAATGTTCACCATGTAAGCGCTCTTAACCGGGCAATCAGAAATTACAATATTGTAAATTTGATCCAGATTGAAGAAGCCCTGCATGAAAAGAAGATAGTTGATATCGCTGCCAGGATTTCCTGGAATAAGGATGTAAAGATTGTCTTGATAGCTGGACCCACTGCCTCAGGCAAAACCTCTTTTGCCAAAAGACTTTCCATCCAATTGATCGTAAATGGAATCAATCCCCGCATTGTAAATATGGATGATTATTTTCTACCGAGAAAATTCACCCCGCGGAAAGAAGACGGTGAATATGATTTTGAAAATATTAGAGCAATCAATCTGGATATTCTTAACGATCATTTAACCAGATTGCTGATAGGTGAAGAAGTGGAGATACCAAAATATAATTTTAGAAAAGGAATCACCATCGAAAGCCACAGTAAAATGAAATTGGAAGAAAATGACATCTTAATAATGGAAGGGATTCACGGACTTAATGATGTGCTTACCTCTGCAGTTCCTTTTAATCATAAGATCAAGATCTATGTAAGTGCACTGAATAATTTGAACATAGATAGCCATAACCGTATTCGAACCTCCGATTCCCGAAAGATCAGAAGAATAGTGAGAGATCATTATTTCAGAGGAAATTCAGCTGAACAAACCTTGTTCATGTGGGATGATGTTAGAGCCGGAGAAAACATGAATATTTTTCCTTTTCAGGAAAATGCCGATTTTATGTTCAACAGTATCCTAACCTACGAACTGGGAGTGCTGAAAAAATATATTGAACCTTTAATTAAAAAGATCTCCAGATTTTCTCCAGTTTATACAGAAGCTAAGATGCTGATGCGGTTGTTTGATAATATTGAAAATATCGAAGATCATTTTGTACCATCAAATTCAATTTTAAGAGAGTTTATTGGCGGTAGTGTTTTTAAATATTGATAATTCGAACAAAAAAACCGCCCTGTAAGTTTGCCAGGGCGGT
>LKUH01000212.1 GCA_001412425.1 Candidatus Cloacimonas sp. SDB | reverse complement strand
GATCAAAGATTAATTCGATCTCCGTTTAACTAGAATTATATTCAATTTTTTAACAGCAGTTCTTTGATTTCATTCACTTTTGGAAGACCCTGCGTATTTCTTAAGGGTCCTGACATGTAACCATCATTAGCCAGGAATATGGTCGCCATACTGTCATTATAGTCTCCCACAAATTCTCCTGAGAATGGGATCAGAATTTTCTTAACATCATGATCACCCAATTCTTCGGAATGGAGTCTGATGACATTGTTGAAGCTAACTTCAATGCCTGAAGCCTCATTTTTTAACTGGTCAATCCTGTCCTGTGAAACCAGCAGGCGCAGCATATCATCAGTTCCCAGCATAAGTTCATTGATCAGATTAATAAGTTTTTCCTGATCTTCTTTTGAGTTCAGATCAATCTCAGTTTCAGCACCATTTTCAAAATAGATAATATCTGTTTCAGCCTGTTCCATATTCTTACATCCGGTTAAAATGATGAGCAAAATCAAAATCACAGCAGCAAATTTCATAATTTCCTCGCAGCAAGTATTGATTAATCTTCACCAACCTTAATTTCATCCAGCAGGATTGCTGTATCATAGGCACTGTCTCCTACATCACCTGAGGTAAATTTAATGGTCACGATCTGTCCGGCATAAAAATTGAGATCATAACTGAAAGTATTCCAACCTGTGGCATAAACATCTCCCACATCAAATTCTATATCGGGTGAAACCAGGTAAGGACCGTAGTTCTCAGCTATTTCATCGACATCTTTATAAAGTATAGTAGACTCGTATCCTTCGTTATCGATAATTGCGACTTTAAAATAATCCTGATATTGAGATCCTACCCATTCCATTAATTCTTCGGAAAGGAAATTCCATTTAAACGATAATTGATGATCGTTTTCCGGAACTCGGAAGGATTGATAGATGGATCCACTATCTGTTGTATAACCCAGTCCGGTAGAAATTATTCCCATAAATGATCCCTGGGTCGGACCCATGTAGGCAAGCTGAGTGATAACTCTGCCATCGCCAGATCTGCTCCAGCCGGTAAGGTTGCCGTACTCAAAATCTCCATTGATCAAGTCCATGGAATAATGCAGTTCTTCACTTCCGTACATTTCAAAGAGAGCATTTGGTGATTGAGGGTCATTCTGTCCTGCTGTAAAAGCATCACCTGTATTTTCAAAATCTACTACAATAGCTTGCACAATATCGTCACAGACATTTTTGCAGAAAGTGGTATTTACGACTTTATCAAAACCAAAATAAGTTTTTGCTCCTTTATTCAGAAAAGCATCTTTCAAATCGCTGTTCATAGTACTTTCGCAGGAGCCGTTGAAAATAAGGGCATTCTGAAAAGTGCCCGGAAGAGAATTAATAAAGGGAGCATGAATGGCAAAAATATCCTTTCTAACAGCCACACCGCCATTATATCCTACTTTCACATTAGTCCAGATCGATACTCTATTCAAAAGAAGATTAATATAATTTTGAACAAAAGTCCAGTTGGTTACTTCTTCTGCAGTTCCAAGTTCTTTACCTTCTGAACCATGAGAATCAAAGATAATCAAGCCATAATCGGTTAGAGAGTATAAAGAAGCTATTGTACATTCAGCATCAGCCATTGTTACCAGGTTCACTTCCTGCTCGGTATTCTCTATAATTGTTTCAAGACTGGGGCGCATGTCAGTTTTAAAGGCAGCTTCAAAAGGTGCCCAGATGAGAATATTGTTGTTACCGATAACATCTTCTTCCTCCGTCACTTTCGGAACAATGATATTATTGTTAATTCCTCTGGTCTGATATTCTACCTTGATGGGATGATGGTCTTGGCGCTTGCTGCTGTTCCACCCTTTTGTATCTATCTCGCCCTGTTCATCAGCCTGATAAACCATGATACCGCCCATAATACCGTTTTCGTATTCGACCATTATGCCGTTTTCTCTCATTTCAGCATTTTCAATGCCTGGCTGCTGAGTGATCCAGTTATATGTATCTTCCAAAGCTGTTTCTATATCGGAAGCATCAAGATTTGTCTCAAAAGTATCTCCAATGTTTTCCTGCATTGTACTTACTTCAATATAATCTGCATCGCTGTTATTGTCTACTGCCGTTAGCAGAAAAACGCTGGAATAATCAATTATTTCATCATTACCATTTAAAGTTGTGGCAGCGACTCTGAGACGGATCTCTCCAGCCGAAGCTAAATTAAAAGAATGGATCGCAGAATAGACATTGTCACCCAGGATCTCATCACCATTTGTGAGATCGCCGTCATCGAAAAGCTGGCAAATTGCTTCAACTACATTGTTATCACCATCAACTCTAACCAGGTTAACACCATTATCCATTAGATTGGGGTTGGCGGATATGCTGGCCCTTATCGTTACGTCAGTAGCTTCAGCTGTGAATATTGCCGAAGGATTGATGGTAGGAGTTCCGTAAAATTCGGTAAACAACGGGTCATTATCATCGGGTTCTGTGGAACTGTCTTCACTGCAGGAAATCATAAATAAAGAAAATAAAACTACTAAAACCATAAAATACAATAATTTTTTCTTTTTCACTTCAGCCTCCAATTTTTTATTTTGAACTACAACAAGTTTGAAATTGGATACATGAATCACTTTTTAATTTTTAATTGTCAAGATTTCTGAAAGGAATTATTTACTTCAGGGAAAAGGAGCTAATTGTTGATTCAGCTAATTATTTTTCTGATAAATTCTTACTGATTGAATCTTATTGTGCCAGGGCTTTTCGGTCTGATTGATCAGAATAAAACCTGATTTTTCCAGGACGCGGCAGGAGCTTTCATTAGCAGCAGCAGTTATTCCATAAATAACAGAAAGATCGAAAGCCTGAAAGCACCAGTCGGAAAACACAGCTACTGCTTCTGAAGCATATCCTTTGCCCTGATATTCTTCTCCAATTGCATAGCCTATTTCAACTTCATCAAGCTGTGGGCTTAAACCTATATGTCCGATCAGATTATCGGAATTTTTCAAAAATATTCCCAGTACAACAGGACTAATTTTAGGATTACCCGGATCATCATATTGGTTGATGAGGGAATGCAGAATTTTTTCGGTTTCAGCAATGCTTTCATAAACCTGATCAGGAAGCCAAGTTCTTAATGATATTTCCCGGCTCATCTTGAAGATCGCATTTACATCTTCCAGACTGAATTGCTTGATGATCAGAGATCTGGTATAAAGCGGCGGTAGTAGTTTCATATCTGTTTATCCTTCCGGAAAAGAAAAATTATAATTTCTTTTTACCATGGCGGGTAAAGACAGAAATCCTAATTTTGCATAAAATGGCTTAGTAGCTTCATTACAGCAAAGATCAATCATGTAGAAATTGTCTGTTTCTGCCAATATTCTATTTACCAGTTCTGTGCCGACTCCCTGTCTTCTGTAATCCGGCAAAACTTCCAATAAAGGCAGATAGACACTGAGCATTCCATCTGAAATGGCAGTTATAAAACCAATCACTCTGTCTTTTTCCCGATCAATTGCTGCCACAACCCTAAAACTATTCTGCAGTATTTTAAGGTGGGTTTCCGTATCAGGTCTTTTCAGCCAGCCCTCAAAAAAACCTGTAAGCTGTTGGGACCTAATTCTACTCATATCAGTTGTATATTCAATCATGTAAACCTCCCATTCTGCTTATAACATAAAATTCTATACCAGGTAAATTTCAGAGCTGCATTTTTGATTACGAAAATATTTTGACAACAATTAATAAGATAACTATAATAAATTAGTGTTTACTGAATCACTTTTTATCCTATAATTCAGAATAACAGTATAATAAAAGCGGGAGGTAAATTGATGAAGGAAAATAAGATTGGAATTATAATCTGTGATCGCTACCGCAGATGTGCTGGAGGAAAATGTCTGAGATCCTTACGCTTGAGAGAGGGTGCCTTTGCGCAGTACAAAAATATGGACGTGGAGCTGGTGGGATATACAACTTGTGAAGGGTGTCCTGGTGGTAACATAGAATATGCTGTCGATGAAATGCTGAAAAACGGAGCTCAGATTATTCATCTGGCAACAGGATTAATAGTAGGATATCCTCCCTGCCCGCATATCAGCTATTTTCATGATTTCATCAAAGCAAGATATGGGCTGAAAGTAGTATATGGTACTCATCCTATTCCACAAAAATATTTTCTAATGCACCAGAAACTAGGAACCTGGGATGGCTCAGAATGGGGAGAGATCATTCAGCCTACCTTAACTGATGAAGCGATCAGGTTAAGTTATGATTAATCAGCTTCGGCAGGATTCCAATAAATATCTTAATTTTCCTGAATTGGGAGCTATTCATATTCACAGTTCTGATCTATCTCTTTAATTAGTATAGTTTCAGATTGGATGAAAATAACAGGACAAATAATTTTTTTCAAAGTAATCAAT
>LKUH01000211.1 GCA_001412425.1 Candidatus Cloacimonas sp. SDB | reverse complement strand
GGTTTCCAAGCTGGGGCTTGGAAACCAGAATATTTGGACAGGGCTTGGAAACCAGAATATGTAAAGGGCTTCGAAACCAGAATATGTAAAGGGCTTGGAAACCAGCGAATGTGAGTGGGTTTGGGAACAATAATTTTTACGGCATTTAGTTAATCTACTTCAATTTTTCCTTAAAATATTCTTTAATGATGGGACTGATAAATTCTGCCTCAACCGGTTTAATAAAGTAGCTTATTGGATCGAGTTTATTTGCTCTTTCAGTATATTCGGCTCGTGAGTATCCTGTCATGAAAATTACTGGGATCTGCTGGTTTTCTCTTATTATTTCCATTGTTTCAATTCCGTCCAGATCGCCCTGTAAGTTAATATCCATAAGTATCAGATCGGGTTTTTCTTCGAGAGATATGCGAATAGCATCTTTCCCATTTGCTACATAACCGCAAATTTCATAACCTTCCAATTCCAGTTCCAGGCTGAGATAGCGTGCTATTATCGCCTCATCTTCCACCAGTAAAATCTTGATCTTTTTCATTAAACCCTCACTTTCTGAGCATCATGCTGGAAGCTAATCCGCCAGTGAAGGCCATTCTTATTATTATAGCCAATCTTGCCATTCAACTGATATTCAACCAGAGTGAAAACATTTTGTAAACCAATGGTATTAGTTTTACGCAGATCAATGTTGTCTGGAACACCAACTCCGTTATCTGCCAGCTCCAGTACAATTTTCTCTTTTTCATCTTTAACAAGAGTGAGATTGATCCTTCCGTTCTTTTCACCTGGAAATGCGTGTTTAAAAGCATTGGAGATCAATTCTGTAAGAACCAGACTTAAAGGTATCGCAGCATCAATATTTACAAAAACCTTTTGCAGATTAAACTTCAATTCAACTTTTGTTTCTTTGATCCCATAACTTTTTCTTAAATTATCGGCTAGATCAGAGATATACTCTTTCAAATTTATGGAAGAAAGATCTTTTGCTTCGTAAAGCTTCTGATGCACTAAAGCCATGGAATTAATCTTAATTATCACTTCCTGATAAGAATTATACAGTTGCTCGTTACCAAGATGTCGTGCCTGCAGTTTCAGCATGGAAGCGATAACCTGCATGTTATTCTTGGTGCGGTGATAAAGTTCTTTCAATAGAATATTCTTTTCATTCAGGTCTTTTCTGATCTGTTCTTCCGCCTGAGTTCGTTTGATGGCAAGGGCGATCTCTTCCGAAACAAAAGTGAGAATGCCGATGTCTTCCCTGGAATAGAGCTCGGGATCATCATAACTCTGCAAAGCAATGACGCCGATCACCTGGTTTCCCACCAGCAGCGGCACCCCCAGCCATAATTCGGAGGGAGTTCCGATCGAGTCAATAATTCCCTTTTGCGTCAGCTTATCAAGTTCTGCACGTTGGGCAAACAGCGGTTTGGCGGTTTGAACCACGTATTTCGTTAGCGTTTTTCCGGCGGGAAATGTTTTGTAACTATCTTTCTCATCCACATCATAGGCAAGAGAGATCGTATCGGTCTCTTCATCATGGAGCGCCACATAGAAATTGGTCGTATCGATTATTTCTCCCAGAAATTCTCTGATCTTTTTGAAAAGTTCAGATAAATTTTCAGTTGTACCCAGTATATTGGAAATGTTAAATAATATTCTCTGAACTTTCTCCGTCTGCTTGCGTACGGAAATTTCTGCTTTTAAATCCTTAGTTGTTTTATTTAGATCATTTAGAATAACCAAATTTGCAACTCTTTGTTTCTCACTTTCCTTAATTTTCTCATGAAGTTCTTCAGTTCGTTCTTTAACTTTTAGCTCCAACTCTTCATTGAACCGTCGAAGTGTCTCTTCTGCCTGCTTGCGACTGGTGATATCCTGAAGCACGATAAGTTCTTCTTCTTCTTCTTCTTCTTCTTCTTCTTCTGCAAAAATTATGGTTCGCGCTATAATATTTAATATCAGTTTCTCATTTTTTTTTGACTGATATTGAAGTTCAAAGCCATTCAGCATATCTTCAGTTCCAAATAAATTGAGCAGCGCCATGCTCAATTTTCCATCTTTATCAACTAATATCTCAGTTATAGAAGCACCTATTAAATTTTCTTTTTCCATGTGAAAGGATTCATAAAAAGAACGATTAGCACTCTTTATCTTTAAATCTTTATCAACAACAATCAAAGAATCAGGGACAGTAGCTATTATATTTCTTGAGAAATTCCTCTCTTTTTTTATTGCTAACTCTGCACGCTTTATATCTTTAATATCCTTTGCACCTGCTACCACGCTTGTGACATTACCCATATCATCAAACAATATACTGGTGTTAAACAACATTGGAATGAGTCGTCCGTCTTTGGTTTTATAAGTAAGTTCACGATTACGAATGGTATCTTGCGAGCGCAGGTCTTCTATTTTTTCGGGTTCTCGGAAAAATTGGAAAAACCTTCGGACTTCTTCTTCTTCTTCTTCTTCTGCTGCAAAAATTATGGTTATGGGCTTTCCGAGGAGCTCCTCTTCTGTATAACCCAATAGATCACAGGTTGCTGGATTTATGGTTTTTATTTTTGCTTCGGTGTCAACCACGATAAGGGTATCCAGAAAGTTCTGTATGATGGATTCAGTGTAGGCTTTGGATATGGAGAGTGCTTCTTCGGCACGTTTGCGTCTGGTTATATCTGTGCCCTGGGCTATGGTGGCAATCAGGTTTTTACCATCTGAGGAATATACATTTGCAGAATTCCATAAAAGGATCAGTTCGTTCCCATGTTTATCAAGTACGGTTATTTCAACTGATTTTAAGTATTCCCCCTTTAATGTTTGCTCGATCTTTCGCAGCACTTCCTCTTCGGTCCTACCGTTAAAAATAGTTGTGAAATGTTTGCCTATCAGTTCAATAGATTGGTATTTAGTTAGGTCCTCAAAGGCAGTGTTGAACCTGATTATATTCCCCTCTTTATCCCAGACGATGATGGGAGTATTAGCATGGTTGATCAGTTTTTCCAGGTATTCGTTTTTCTCACAAAGCATATCCTTTATTTTGACAATCTTCTCCGTCAAAAAAATAGCTACAACTGCAACCAATATAAACATAGGAGCTCGAAGCAAATCATTAATGGTCTCTACATCTGTTCTAAGTAAGAAGTGACTAAAAATTAGCAATGCCACTAAAAATATAGCAACAGCTATACCTTTTCTTTTCCACCATAATGCTGATAAAATAATTGGAATATAAAAGAGGTGTGTAAAAACCGTTCCTTTTCCGACCACAGCATGAAAATAGTAAGTTAGAAAGCAAGCACCGGCTAAGAGAATAACCATTACCAGAATTTTGATTTTCTCTCTTTTGAATTCAAATTTTATATTCATTTGTTTCTCCCTGGTTTTATTCTATTACACTTTGGTTGTGCACCATAAGTGCTATAAAAAAGTTGATACAACCTTGCTTCCTCTTGCTTCCAGTTCTTAGAAAACTGAATGTATCTAAAGGAGCATTCGTGGTTTTTT
>LKUH01000210.1 GCA_001412425.1 Candidatus Cloacimonas sp. SDB | reverse complement strand
AGAGCTTTGATTAAAGCCTTTTTCACAGCTATCCGAATCTCTTCCTCAAGGTTGGCTATCTCATCCAGCTCAGCATCCCAATCACCTTTCTTCTTCCAATTGCGGATGGTTTTATCGGCAACACCGTATATACGAGCTAAAGCCTTTATATCGGTTTCACCTTTGAGATAGAGTTTTTTAGCGGATTCTCGTTTAATCTTGTATTCTCGGCTGTTCATAGTTTTCCAAAACTTTAATCAAAGCACCTTTTTCCTGCTTGGTTAGATATTTGATACCGGATTTACCAAAATGTTGAGCAATGAAGCCGTACAGCTTCTCTTTACTCCAATCCGACAGTTTATACAAAGCCCAGATCTTTTTGCCCTGAGCATCGAGTATTTCGTAAATGTGGGGAGTTTTACCATGCAGTGTAGTATTAAGGTTAATAAGGGAAGACAGGCTGAGTTTTCTTAAGGAAGTTCCATATCCAAGATTATGCATTTGATCATGAAGCTGATCTATTGTCATCTGGAGATCATTTTTAGCGAAGATGACAATATTTCTTCTCAGCTTCTTAGCATACTCAGCCTGTCTCTGGGTCATCATTTCTATTCGTTTAAGGGATCCACCTTGTGATCCTCAAAGTATGTATTCAGATCCTTGCCATGCACTCGCAGTTGTCCGTTGTTCTTAAGCCGGAATGCCGGAAGCGGATCATTAATGTCTCTGATCAGCCTGTAGACTGTACTGATATCAACCGAGAGTATTTCAGAAACTCTCAGAGGTGTGTAGCATCTTTGTTCATTAAAAACCTGCATCTTTCTTCTTCTCCTGTATTCAGATAAAGCAAATGGGCATCAGCGTCAAACAGTGATGCCCACGTATGCCAGTGATATTCCCTTAGCGCAAAGAGAAACACTCCGGAAACTCGGAGGTCATTGTAATCTATTCCTACCTGTTATATCGCACTGAAATTCAGTGAGATCAGCTCAAAAGGCTTGTTTGGCGATTTGCGTTTGTAGAAGGCTATATACTGCTTAGTGGAAGTCACCTGAATCGCTTCATCGATAATATCCATTGCCTGTTTCCAGTTTTTGTCTTTAATATTGTATTTTCTCAGGGCGAGGATTCTGTGTTTGGCGATCTCGCCTTTCTTATCTACTTGGAAGGCTTCATTGATCACAGCCTGCAGATTTACGTTGGAATCCTCTGTCCAGCGTTTGAGACATTCATCAATCTTCTGCTTGGCTACCTGCAATTTCTCATCAAAATCAATTCTCTCTCGGTTGCGGACTTCCACTTTGTATTTGCCATCAAAGGAAACCAGCTCCGCATTGCCTTTCCAATTCTCACCATACTGCTCTGCTGTTTTCTGCAGATACTTATCGATATCTGCTGCCATTCTGTCTTTCTCATAAGCGATTTTATCATGCAGACGTTCTGCTCTGCTCATTACTCTGTTTACCAGATTATCCCGCTTTACAATCTGAGGATCGAGAATCTTTGCAGGATACTCTCGACCTGATGCGTCTGTTAAGACCTTTTCCTTTCTTGCCATGTTCACCTCTCTTTCTGCTCTGTTTTTTTCTCGGAATTTTAATAATATGTCTTTATCTACCTTGCTGCCGACCAGCAGGTAATCCTTCTCAGCTTTGAATTTGTAGAAGTCGTTTTCGATAGTAATCATACCAATAGATGCCATTGCTACCAGATAGCGTGATATCTTCCCTCTTTCTGCATCGATCTTCATTTCCAATTGTCTCTGACTGTGATAGTTGCCTGTTTTGATAAGACGTGTTAACTCTTTAATAAAATCAATCTCATAACCATAATTGTTCATGGGATTTTTCTCAACGTAGTCTTTATTCTTCAGATAGATTCTGCGTTTGCCTTCAGTAGCAATGATTTTGACCATACCCAGATGCATCAGCTTGGCTACTACTTTGCGAGCCTGGATATGCGTAAGACCTGTTTCTCCGGTTACATTATCAATGGTGAAGGGTTTTCCAAAGAAATCTATAAAGTTTTTTACTTTCTTGGTTTGGGATAATCTCATCTTAGTTCCTCATTGTCATGTGTTCAGGTGATATGGTGGTAAGGTTTCTCTGCTTGGCTATATCCTCAATGGAGTATAAGGATTTAACCAGCTTCCTGATATTGCCTTTGGTTTTTACTGATAAATGCTGCACCAGCGGATCGGTAAGTTTAACATCGCAGATCTCATCACAAAGAAGTTTGATATCATCTTTAGTCATGGGTTTGAATTCGCAGAAGAAATTGCAGCGATCAAAATAGTGACTATCTAAAGCTAAGAGTTTGCTTTTAGCATCGGTCATGCCCACCAGAACTACTGTGGTGAGTGTTTCATCTACTATATCTCGGATGCTTCCCAAGATCTTCTGAGATCTGAAAGCATAATCAATCTCATCGATTACAATTACGATATCATTGTAATTCTCTAAAATGTCGGTTACTCTGGAAAAAATCTCACTGCCGGTTCCTCTAACCTTTAAGGACTGCATACCAAAATGCTGATGAATCCTCTCCAGTAGTTTAATAGCAAAGGCTTTGGCTGTCATAGTAGCTTCCAGCCGGAAGTAGATGTAATCGTTTTGTATGGCTGTCTGTCTGGCAAATCTGCTTTTACCAAGACCGGGAGGTCCGTAGATCAGACCTAATCCCACCATTTCTGTTTTGGGTCGTTTCTGCAGATAGGTAAATAACTCTTCTGCTTTTCTAACATTACTGGTACGGGCAAGTGAATATTCTCGCATAATGATCTCCTATTCTATTCCTATTTTTTTCAGCATTTTATCTAAGTTCTCCAATCCCTCTTCTTCAGAGGTTTTGGTGATTGGTTTTGCGTTCATCAGATTGCAGGCTGTTCTCTCTGCCATTTGATCCAGCTCCGAGTTAGGATTGGTGGTTGGTTTATGAGTCAGCAGTCCGGAATCATTAAAAATCGATTTGGTTATTTCAATATGGGGCAGCATGAATTCCGAAGTGGCATCCTCAACCTGCTTGCGTATCTCAGCAGAGCTTTCCTGTAGCGTTTTTTCCAGTTTACGTTGATGTTGAAGTTGTTTTTTCCAAGTCTTGCGAGCCATCGGTTTGTCTTTTGCCAGTTTAACAAAGGGATGCGTGGATTTACGAGCCATTGCCTGACAGATCAGTTTTTCATTCTCATCATAAACCAGAATGGATCTCATATCCATCAGATCGTAGCGTAGGTAGACCTTCTTACCTACATAGCTCATCAGGTAGTCATGATAGAAGAGGATATTGGCAAGCTGGACTCCGTTTGCCTTTACTGTTCGCTGATCTACTTTAAGCATCATGAAGTTTAGCTCAGACAGTTCAATCCTGTGATCTTCCGGAGCTGGATTTTTCTGAAATACATCCAGTGGCGCAACACCAGCCAGACCGCCATGAGGAGTTCTGCCATAGAATTCTTGAAAATAAACTGCCATGAGCTGCTTTGCCTGATCCAGTGTTAGCGGTTCTCGTTTTCTTAGGGATCGTATCCAATCCTCATTACGCATATGAAAGGCTGGTTTATCTGCAATGTTTGCACCTCGGAAGGTTGCCATGTATCTCTCAAAATCTTCCTGGAAGGTTCGAAAAAATCTCTCAACAACTTTAGCTCTGGCATTATAAGCTTTAGCAAATTCAACTTCGATATCCAATCTTGGGAAGATGCCACAAAGCTCCTTCTCCAGATCATGGTTTTCCCATTTCTCATGAAACAGGTTGGCTCTGAAAGCTTTTCCATTATCCAGATAAACAAACTTAGGTCTGCCACCCCAGTGAATGATGCCGTTCCTAAGTGCCAACAATATATGTTCTGAATCTTCTGTGTTGGCTATCGATGCTCCCACAGGATAACGTGATGCCCAATCAAAGAATAGGATCAGCATCATGCGTTTCGGTTTACCGGAGACTGGATCAATAATATCAAATGCCAGTTTGTGACCATCAGCTACCCAGACATCGCCAACCTCTAAGCATTCTTCTCGCAGAAGACTCATTACATAGTGATCTTTGGAGTATTTCTTACCTCTACGCAGAAGATTCCACTGCTGGAGATGTGCATCTCGCCAAGTTTCTACCCATCTGCGTAATGCTCTTGAGCTGGTTGGTGAATCGATCACCTTTAATCTATGTAACTGCTTCAGCTTTCTGATAGCAGAACCGATTTTAATTTTATTGGCATCCAGAAGAAGACCCAACAGGAAGTTTTGCTCCTGATCGGTAGCCTTCATACCATTGGATGCTCTGGATAATCTGGTCAGCGATTTAAAATTTCTCTCACTCTCTTCATAAGTGTTAAGCCACATTCTAAAGGTGCGAGTTGTGCGTTTGCCTTCCAAAGCTAATAGCTCAGGTAACAGGTAACCTGAATTATAAGCTTCGGCAATATCATCAATGGCTTTACTTTTACTTACTGTACTTTCGATAGCTTCTAATAATTTATCGCATAGAGCACCTTTTAACTGAGCTCGATACAATTCATGCTCCGGTATTTTTATAGCAGGAATCAAATCAGGAATAGTCGGATCATATTTCACTACTTCTGCTTTAACAACTTCAGGAAGTGATTTCTTCTTAGGTTTAGTTTTCTTTTCCGGTATCAGCTTCTCCGGTACAAGGTAAAACTTTCTGCGACCACCTCTGGGAAGCGGCTTTGATATAGAATCCCATCCTTCACTCTTAGTCATTCTATAAGCAGAGGATTGGCTGACCGAAAAGTTTTTCTGGATCCCTTCGATAGTTAGTTCTCTGCATTCCATATTCAACTCTCTTCGCATTGTTGAAGTTTGCGTCTTTTAATTTTCTTGGTTAATTTGCCTATTTCAGCTAATTCAGGCTGCAACTTTTGCAATAATTCTTCTCCTCGACTCATTCCCATTTCGCCATTTAGAAAATAATCGAGAGTCCTTCGGGAAATACTCATTTCTTTTGCTAACGCTATTATAGTAAAGCGTTTAAGCGCCATTGCCGCTTTCATTTCTTCTGGTTTGTAAGGTGATCTCACCGGAACCTCCTGTTTTTTTTATTGACATGCTTCGCAATGTTGCAAACCATGTCACTTGCAGGTCTATGAAATTATTTACCTGCGAAGTTGTCAAGGATAAACTGCCAACACTCGCAGTTCCTTGCAATAGCGAAATTTAGCTCAATAATGTGCTAAAAAGGAGATCAAATGGATATGAAAGACAGGCTTGTAGCCTTCATAAATGTGCTTGGAATAAAGAAATCCGAGTTTGCAAGAGCAATTGAAGTGACACAGAGCAATGTTTCAGATTGGGTAAACCGAACCAAGCCAAGCAAACCTTCACCACCTGCTATGGCTCGCATTAATGAAATGTATGGCTTGAATCTTAACTGGCTGATCACCGGAAAGGATGAAATGTTTATTCCGGGTGCAGATGGAAAGTTGAATCTGGATGGAAAAAAGAAGAATCTGGAAGAGTTATCAGGAAACGGATCTGTATTTAACTACAGACTCAATCCTTTTGAAAACAGAATCGTCACCTTCCCTATCTATGGAGAGATTGCTGCCGGAGAACCTGTTAAGAATCACGATGCTGATCCAATGAAGTATATTGAGATCCCCAGAGCCTATTTATCTGATCAGGAAAAAACTTATTGCGCACTTAGGGTAATGGGAGATAGTATGTCTCCCAGAATTTCCGATGGTGATATTGTGGTTATACATGAATCAGCGGATATTCATAACTTAAATGGTAAAATATGTGCCTGTCAGACACCGGATGGTATCACACTCAAGAAACTACAGCTTGATGAAGAGAAAAAGCGAGTTCTTCTGAGACCACTGAATCAGGAATATGATGTTATTGTTTTAGAAGAATACGAACTTGAGACCTTCAGGATTCTCGGTGAGATGGCTTTGTTGTTTAGGGTGGTGTAATTGATGAATCAATTTATATGAAACTTCTCTTCTTTTAATATCCAATAAATGTAGTTAAAAAAACTATCAATTTCTAAAAATGAATTAACTTTAAGTTTTTCTTTTATGGAACTTAATGTGTCTACATAATACTTATAGTCTCTACCAGTAAAAGACTGGGGAGCTTTAAATCTTTTACCAAAATCATTAAGCACTGAAATAGGATTTTTATTTAAATTGGCAAATTTGTAAAAGTCATAAGACATTAATATTTCTGTGATAATATTTTCACCAATTCCATATATTTCATTATTTTCTCTTTTGCTATTCAAAAAGGTTATTGACTCATCATACACTTGTTCGATAGGTTTTTCTTTAATTTTCTTTATTTTTCTTACTAATTGTCTAAATGCTGGAATATAATTTAGAGTGCTATAGGTTCTTCTATGAAGTCCACCTGAATGCCACAATTTTGTATATTGATTATGACCAACAAGTGGTCCGAAAAGGTCATGAAACTCAGTTTTACTTAAGTTATCTTTACCAGCTATTATTTCAAGATTTTCTAGAGCTTTACGATACTGCTTTTCTCTAAAATAAGGATCGATAAATTCCTCAGATTTTTTATAGGTTTCAAAATATTTCATCAATCTTGGAAGATCTAATTCTTTGAGCAATTTGTCATTTCTTCTAAATATGAATTTAGGCGTTCTCTTATGTTTCTTTTTATGACTATCTAAATCCGATTTATATTTGTTGATTAACTCTAAAATGTCATCAGTGTAGTATTTTTTATAAAGATCTTTGAAATAATCGTAAAATTTCATATATAATTTCGAGTTTTTATCTGTAACAACTTTTAAGGATACTTCATCATTTACAATCCATCCAGCTTCAGTTAAATTTGCAGATCCCACTATAAGAGTTACCTTTGAATTATCCATGAATAAATATATTTTGGGATGAAATATACCCGCTTCAGGTGTACATAGTATTAGTTTGTTTTCTTTATTGGATTTTATTAGATTAAACAAATTCTTTAACGTCTTAGGATCAGTTTCACCATAGCCAGTTCCAATATAGAAGTGAACTACATTTGTACTTTTCTTACAAAATTCCATTAAGTTCTTTTCTATATTCTTAAATCCACTCTGTTTTAAAAAACCTACACTTATTATGATATAGTTAG
>LKUH01000209.1 GCA_001412425.1 Candidatus Cloacimonas sp. SDB | reverse complement strand
GGCTTGGAAACCAGAATATTGAAATAGGCTTAGAAAACAGAACATAATAACCTTCCTGGAAAACACAAGATTGAATCAGGTTTGGAAACCAGAATATTGAAACAGGCTGGAAATAAGAGTTTTGAAACTGGCATGGAAACCAGAATATTGAAATTGGCTTAGAAAACAGAACATTAAAACCTTCCTGGAAAACACAAGATTTAATTAGGTTTGGAACCCAGAAGATTGAAAACAGCTGAAAGTAAGAGTTTTGAAACTGGCATGGTAAACAGGATATATAACTGGGCGTGGCAATCAGTAATTTTGAATTTTTAAAATATAACTTCTTCATTTTCACGTTAGTTCAGTAGTCCGTTTTTCTGATAGATTTCCATTTGAACATCGAAAAAAGGATTGATCTTAATGGAAATGTTCTCAGCCAAATTTGTAATCTCTCCGCTTTCAAAATTGACTCGGATCTTACTTCTCTGCTTAAGATTGAGTTCTGACAGATCGTCGTAGGTTAACACCGGAAATCCAGCATTAATAGCATTTCTTTCGTATATCGCTCCGAAAGATTTTGCAATGATTGCCTGAACACCCAGAGCTTTAAAGCAATCAACTGCCTGCTGTCTGCTGCTACCGGCTCCGAAATTTTTATCTGTAATAATTATATCGCCTTTTTCAGCTTTCCTGGCAAAATCTTCCCAGCCTTCCAGATTATCAAAGGCGTACTGTCCCATTTCATTGATATCTGTAATTGTCAGATAGCGGTTGTGAAAGATCATATCAGTATCAATGTCGTCTTTGGAAATGATCCAGACTTTTCCTTCGATAACGGTGGGTTTATCTTCTGTAGTTTCCTTTACGTTGACCTGGTCTGTAAATTTTCCTGTAGTAGAAAATTGTGCCGGTTCTGCCGGAATCTGATCGGGAGTGGTAATATATCCTGCAACAGCAGAAGCTGCAACTTCAGCAGGAGAGCCGAGAAAAACTTTTCCTTTTCCCTGTTTTCCGGCAAAGTTACGATTACCGGTGCTGACGGTAATTTCATCCGGTCCGTTCTGCCCCACCTGTCCTGCTGCACATCCAGCACAGCCGGCATTACTTACCAGAGCTCCAGCATCTTTAAAAATTTTAATAATGCCTTCTGTCAGAAGCTGCTGCCATATTTCATCTGTAGAAGGAACTATTTTAAGAACAACACCGGGGGCTACTTTACGGTTTTTCAGAATTTCAGCTACCAATTTCATGTCTTCATAACGCCCATTGGTGCAACTGCCTATAAATGCTGAATCGATCTTGGTGCCCCTCAACTCATCAATATTAACTGAGTCGTCGGGATGTCCGGGTTTTGACATCATTGGAACAAATTTATCTAATTCTATATCTATTTCTTTTTCATAGACAGCATCGGGGTCAGCCAGAACCTTTTCAATTTTTCGTTTCGTTCTAGCTTCGGCATATTTAATTATTTCATCATTGGGTGGGAACAATACAATAATGGCTCCCATTTCAGTTGCCATGGAAGAAATTGTTATCCTTTCATCCAGGGTCATTTTTTCTGCTTCTTCACCATATATTTCAACGGAATAACCCAGCAACTGATTTGCTCCGAATTTATTCAGCAAGTTCAGGACAATATCCTTGGCGTAGATATCAGCTGCTCTTTCCCCGATTAAATTGAGTTTTATTGATTTTGGAACCTTGAACCAGCTTTTACCATTTGCCCAGGCTGCTGCGATATCTCTGTCACCCATACCCTGCCCGAAAGCACCAATTGCTCCCAGAATGTTAGCATGAGAATCAGTAGAAACAACTGTGCAGCCGGGATAAGCCAAGCCTTTATCAATTACCAGGTGAGTACCTATACCCGAATCGATGTCATATACTTTTAGGCCTTTTTCACGAGCATAAAGTCGGCAATATTGCTGATTAGCAGCATATTTCTGATCTGATCCGGTTGGATTACAGTCAAAAGTAAAAAAAGTTTTTGTCACATCATCAATATCCAGGCCGTTATTAATAAGGTTTTTAACGACATTGGCACCGCCAAAATCTCTGGCAATTCTTACATCTATCAAGATATCAATGATCTCTCCCGGTTTTACCACAGTTTTACCACTGTGATTAGCCAGGATTTTTTCTATTAGGGTCAGTCCCATCATAACTCCTTTGATTTCCTGCAGGAAATCTAAATTTAGATTTTTTTATCTCTTTTATATCAGTAGTTTCCAAGCAGGGGCTTGGAAACTAGAATATGTGGCCGGGCTTGGAAACCAGAATATGTGGCCGGGCTTGGGAAACCAGAATATGTGACTGGGCTTAGAAACCAGAATATGTGACTGGGCTTAGAAACCAGAATATGTGGCCGGGCTTGGAAACCAGAATATGTGTGACCGGGCTTAGAAACCAGAATATGTGACTGGGCTTGGAAACCAGAATATTGACTTGGGACTTGTGTCCCTTCGTTTCCAACATTGTCTGCTCGTTTCCATGCCCTGCTTGGAAACGTTAATTTCATTCTTATTCATGAATCTGGAACTCTAACTTCATGTTTCGATAACCCTTAAATTTTCAGTCTTGATTTAAAGGGTAAGAAGGTCATGAAATCAGCATGGTGGACAAGATATGCTTCAGTTGTTCTTTTAACCATATCTCCTTCTCCGGCATGGGTAGCAATAATATGACAAACTTCGGCAGGTACTCCGAATTCTTCGGCTAGAGAAACACCGCTGAAGGGGTGCCGCAGATATTTGCCATAGTTACCCTGAATAGCTTTACCATTCTCATCCAGAACATATTCCAGAAGCTTGCCTACATCTGCCAAAATAGCTCCGGCAATAAGTACATCCATATCTACAGGAAGTTCGTCATGATAAAATTCATTCACTTTTTCGCCTGCAGCCCTGGCAATATGAACTACACTGCGCTTGTGATCCATAAATGTAACTTTCAGATCCGGCCCGGCTAATAGGGTAAAGGGTATATTCTGCAGATCTTCGCTGGTAAGGACACTTCTTTTTAAAGCTTCTTCCCAGGTTTTTTTTACTTTTTCACGCAAATCTTCGTCTTTGATCCATTCGATCTCAGGCCATAATTTTAAAATATCCATTCTAACTCCTTAATAAAAAAAATTACCAAGCCAGGAATGGTATGCACCATCCTGCAGACTTGGTAATAAGGTTATTTTGGCTCAGGTTATATATAATCGTATTCACTCCTCAGAATAAATACCGTCACTATTTATAATGCGGCTATAATTGCATCGGTCATTTCAGAGGTTGAAGCAGCTCCCTTATCCAGAACTTCCTGAGATCCGCTCATTTTAAGCATATCGTAAGCACGGACCTTTCCTGCTTCTACAACTTTACCAATAGCATTTCTGATTTGGGCTGCTTTTTCAATTTCTCCTATATGGTCAAGCATCATACAGGCTGACATGATCATGGCAATGGGATTAACAATGGAAGGATTCAGTTTTTCATATTTTGGGGCTGAACCGTGGGTCGGTTCAAAGATCGCGACTTGTTCACCGATATTAGCACTGCAGGCAAATCCCAGACCGCCTATCAGTCCAGCAAAACCATCAGAAACGATGTCACCAAACATATTGCCGGCAATAATTATACCGTATTTCTCCGGATCTTTGGTAAGCCACATCATCTGAGCGTCTATATTGGTATAGTTGAATCGAATATCCTGGTATTCTTTTTCCAGCTCACGGCAAATAGCCAGCATCATTCCACTGGTTTCACGAATAACGTTTGGTTTTTCACACAGGGTTACTCTTTCATATTTGAATTTTCTAGCATATTCAAACGCTGCCCGGCAGATCCTTTCCGAATATTTTTTTGTGAAGATCCTGGTTGATACAGCCAGCTCTTCTTTAGGACTCCAGCCAAAATTCTTACTGAACTTAGGATGGGTCATCAAAGCATCGTAAACCTGATCGGGAGGATTTGTCCATTCGACCCCGCCATATAGTCCTTCCGTGTTCTGGCGGAAAACAACCACATTAACTTCCGGTTCTTCAATTGTGTCACCGGGTCCTTTTCTAATAAAATTAAGCGGATTTCCCTTGAAGGATATACAGGGGCGCTGACAGATATCAAGAGTGAAATGCTGACGTAATCCCACTATCGGGCTATAATAAACATACCCTTTATCCTGCAGCTCCGGGCTTAATTCTTTAGCGGCTTCACTTTTCGGTTTGGAAGTAATTGCACCAAAAAGCACGATCTTATGTTTTTCAATTAAATCAAGAGTTCTCTGAGGCAGGGGATTTCCTTCTTTACACCAGAACTCCCAGCCAATATCGGCATGAACATAATCGGCTTGAAATCCGACAGCTTGCAAAACCCGAACTGCTTCAGGTAAAACAGTTTTACCAATACCGTCGCCCGGCATAGTAACTATTGTTCTTTTACTCATTGCTTTACTCCTTTTGGTTTATTAACAGACATATATCACAAATTTTAAATTTAATCCAGCACTTTCCTAATTGTATCTAAAATAGTCCCATCGATCCATTCCACTACCGCCACCATTTCATCAGATAATTTTGGGTGGGCAGGAATGCCACAGATCTGATCAACTTCTTTTTTAAGTTCTTTGATATCCCTGATTGGCAGTCCTGAATTTTTTGTGGCTTCGATAAGATCTTTTCTGCGGGGATTTATGCAGATCCCGCGTTCCGTAACGATAACATCCACCAGTTCTCCGGGAGCTACCAGAGTTGTTACTTCATCCCTGATTACCGGTATTCTATCCCTGAAAGAGGGAACTGCAATAATTGTGCATTTTGCCAGCAGACAATTCTGGAAACCGCCGATGCCGTGCAACATTCTTCCGTCACTGTGAGTAACACAGTTAGCATTGAAGTTAACATCAACTTCCGTACTTCCAAGTACAATTACATCCATCATTTGAACCAGATTCCCTTTGGCGTGGAAATCATAGATGTCAAAAATACCGATGGGAATATGTCGGGGATTATCCCGCAGAGAGTCAATTGCTTCCAGGCCAAAAGTTTGACCATCAAATATATAATCTGTCAAACCTTCCTGCATCATGTCGACCAGAAATTTAGTGCTGCCGCCGATCATGCTTCTGGCTTTGATCCCTTGCTTTTTCATCATTTCCTTAACAAAATGAACAAAGGCAAGAGATGTTCCTCCCGCGCCTGCCTGAAAATTCATACCATCCCTCAGGATTCCCGCTGCTTCCACGAATTTGGCCACACTTTCGGCTATAAGTAATCTGTCAGGGCTTTTAGTTATTCTGGTAGTACCGGACACTATTTTTTCAGGATCACCGATTTCATCAACCACAACAACAAAATCCACATCGTTTCCCATTATTTCCCAGGGATAACAAGGAAATTCGATCAGAGAATCTGTAACAACAATAGTTCGGTCGGCATACTTGGTGTCAGCTTTAGTAAAAGCCATAGGTCCGAAAGGATGTTTTCCCAGCACACCATTGGCATTACCGGTCATATCGGCGGCAGAAGCACACATTACAGCTATATCAATATGGATTTCGCCATCCGCAATTGCACGGTATCTTCCTCCGTGACTTCTTAAATAGCCGGATCCGGTCATTTTACCCCGACTGCAGAAATCTCCCAGAGGTCCGTTCAGGCTTCCCTCTATATGGTGAACTACTCCGGACTCCAGATGTTTTATAACAGGTTCGTGGCAGGGGAAAGCGGCACTGGGAAGCCAGGTAAGGTTTTTTATGCCCAGTTCGGCAGCTATATCAAAAACCAGATTGGAAATATAATCACCATTTCTATAATGATGATGAGTTGAGATGCTCATTCCATCCTTTAACCCCGATTTAACAAGAGCTTCTTTTAATGAATCAACTATTTTATTGCCGTCTGCAGGATAATCTATGCAGGTTGGAACCCGGGGGGCAGCTCCTTTATGAGTCGGCCAGTATTTATTAACCCCCTTAAAGGGAATAACTTCTTTACCGTTTACAATGGTAGGGACCATTCTTCCCGCAGCGTTTTTAACAAATTTATCTGCTTTTTTCATTTGTTTTTACCTCCAATCCCAACCATTTCCAGGGTCTTTCCGGCTCTTTTTACTACAGGAGCATCTATCATTTTTGAACCCAGTGCTACAACACCCAGGCCCTTATCCTTTGCTTCCTGATAAGCCTGCATAATCTGTTTTGCCTTGGTTATCTCTGCCTCTGTCGGAGCATAACCTTCGTGTATAACACTTATCTGGCGGGGATGAATACATCCCATACCCTCAAAACCGAGAGATTTAGAGATCAGCACGTTCTGTTTAAGGGCTGCCATATCGTTGACATCGGAAAATACCGAGTCGATGGACTGAACTTTAGCTGCCCGGGCTGAATTAACTATCTGAGATCTGGCAAAAAAAGATTCCAAGCCTTCAGGTGTTCTCTGCACACCAAGATCAGCAGTATAATCTTCCAATCCGATAGCCAGAGCTACAACATTATCACAGGAAGCAATCTGATAAGAATTTATCACTCCCAATGCACTTTCAATGATGGGCATAAGCCAGATATTGTAAGTAAGATTCTTCGCTTTCTTGATATTTTGAATGTGTTGATTGACAGCTTCTATCTGCTCAGAAGATTCACATTTTGGTACCAATATAAGATTAACATAGTGTGGAACTATCAGATCAAGATCCTTCAATCCTGCCGGTAATTGATTAATTCTTACCATTCTTTCCGCCCCGTAAAAATTTACAGCTCGAAGTGTATTTCTGACGAGAATTGCGGCTTCGGCTTTTTTTGTCGGTGCTACAGAATCTTCCAGATCAAGAATAATACTGTCAGGTTTGTGAATCCCAGCATTTAAAGCCAATTTCGGAGTGTTTCCCGGAAGATAAAGGCGGGATCTTCTCCAGCGATCTTTTTCCGTCTCAACCCTATTTCCCGGAATTATTTCAGGAAGATACTCTTTATTTGTCTTTATCAGCTGTTTTACAGCAGATTCAATTCGAGCAGCAAGCACATGGTCCAGTGCTCCGCTGTCTTCAATTTTGATCCTGGCATTTTTTAGTCCAACAAA
>LKUH01000208.1 GCA_001412425.1 Candidatus Cloacimonas sp. SDB | reverse complement strand
CAAAAAAATGAGCTTTTTGAATAATGGGCAATTTAAAATGAAGTCCTGCATTAGTAATAGCCTCTCCTTTCGGATCACCAAATTGAGTTATAATTACCTGGTGCTTCTCATCTACAATAAAGGCAGCATTAATAATTAATAGAAGGGCTACAACAACAATAATAAGAATATTTCTGGTTCTCATTATTTACCTCCTTTATCAAGATTCAAAAGAGGTAGAAGCCCCTGTTGATCCTCATCAACTAGATATACTTTTTCCACTTTAGGAAGGATTTCCTGCATAGTTTCCAGGTAAAGTCTTTTCTTGGTAACTGTTTTTGCATTCCTGTATTCATTATACATGGAAACAAATCGGGAGGCATCTCCATTTGCTCTATTAACCCTGTTAACAGCGTATCCCTCAGCCTCTTCAATAACCCGTAATGCTTTCCCTTCAGCTTCCGGAATGATATTGTTGTATTCCTGCCAGGCTTCATTTATTATCCGTTCTCTTTCCTGTTTTGCTGAATTTACATCGTTAAAGGCAGGCTGTACCCGTACCGGAGGATTAACATTTTGCAGATTGATTGTGTAAACTTCGATCCCTGCTTCATAGGCGTCAAGTTCTCTTTGGAGTTTCACTTGAGCGAGATCTGCAACTTCCTTTCTGCTTATCACGATAACTTCATCTACACTTCTGTCCCCCACAACTTCCCTTACTGTTGATTCTGATACGTCACGGATGGTCTGTTCAACATTTCTGATATTAAAAAGATAAGCAAAGGGGTCTTTTATCCTGTACTGCACAATCCATTCAACAGTTGCAACATTAAGATCACCGGTAAGCATTGATGATTCATGATCATAATTCCGGGTTGAATACTGTGTTTTTACCCCTGATTGTAGAGTTCTGAACCCAAACTCCTGCTTAAAGACATTTTTAACTTTCACTTTAGTCAATTTATCAATACCAAAGGGAATTTTAAAGTGTAATCCCGGTTCTGTAGCATTCACATACTTGCCAAATCTCTGAATTACCCCAACCTCTTCTGGATTCACTGTGTAAAAACTTGTTAAAACAATAATAGCAACAACTACTATTATAACGGTTGGTAAAATCCTTTTTTGAGGAAATTTAGGTAAGTTTCTGGCTTTGGATCTAATTTCTTCGAAATCTTCCATAAAAACTCCTTGATTTAGTTAACTGCAATTAATAAAAAAATCGATCGTTTCCTTGATCTCTTGTTGCAGAGATATTTCAGGTTTCCAATCCAAATTTTCTCTGCTTTTTCGATATTTAAACAACTTCTTTTTATATCACCCGGACGAGCTTCAGCCCGAACAGGCTTCTCATTGACATTCATTAAATCAGATATCATGCTGTATAATTGACCGGTTGTCGTCTCTAAACCAGTTCCTATATTAATATAATCTAAACTTCCCTTATTCAAAGCAAGAATATTTGCTTTCACAACTTCTTTAACAAAAACATAATCTCTTACCATTCCGTCAGGTTCATCAGGAAAAGCATAAAGATTTGATTTAATTCCTTCCCTGAGATTAGTAATAAATATCGAAACGACACCTGCTTCACCATGAGGTATCTGTCTTGTTCCGTAAACGTTAGAATATCTTAATACAGTATAATCTAAACCATACTGATGATTATAAAAAGCAAGATAATACTCAGAAATTAGTTTATGGATAGCATAAGGAGACAAGGGCCTGGGCGCGTAATTTTCGGAAGTAGGATATTCATCAGCTTCACCATATATCGCTCCTCCCGATGATATCAGAATTACTTTCTTAATTTTATTTTCCCGGCAGCAGTTCAGTACATTCAAAAAACCGAGAGCATTTATGTCACCATCTTCCTGAGGATTTTTAACTGAAAAAGGAACACTTATCTGCGCCGCATGGTGATTGACAATATCAGGGTTTTCCAGCTGAAAGATTTCTTCAAGCTGGGCTGATCTGATCTCGATTTGATAAAATTTCGCTGCTGGATGGATATTTTCCCTTTTCCCCGTACTTAAATTATCTACAATTATTACCTTATAACCGGCAGCAATATAACCATCAACTACGTGTGACCCTATAAAACCAGCACCACCGGTAACAAGTATTTTCATAAATTTCCCTCTAAATATATTGATTCAAAAGATAATTTCACTGAAACAAATTCTATTATGAATTTTTTGTTTCTAAAATCTACTGACATCTCTTTAATCAAGTAACACAATTGTCAAGCACACAAGATATTCTGGTTCAGTTTCACTACCAGTATCATTTTTTCAAAAATGTCTTAAATTTTATATCTGTCAATTGTATTTCTACATTATTCTGCACATTAAGGCAGTAAACCTATTTCATAGAAAGCAACTATTCTTTTTGGGGAATTCATATTTGGAAAATTTATGATAAAGTTATGATATTGAAATGAAAAAAAATCTAACTTCTTATATCTTAGTTTCAAATGATTAAGGGACAGAACTCGTTCTCAGTAATAAAATTTATTTAAAAAATCAATTTGATCTGACTTTATCTGCTATTCCTGATAATTTTTATAACTTAACAATATTATCACTGCTATAAGCTTTAAAAGCATTCCTTGTATCCAGAATCATATTTGCTTCTTGAGCTATTTTCTTATAATCATAGCATTTATGATCTGTAACAACTATAATAGCATCGTATTCATCAACTCTATCAAGCTCAACAGAAAGATATTTTTTGTCATTCAATTCGTTACGGAATTCTGGAATATAAGGATCATTATAATCAAACTGAGCCCCATTTTCTTCCAGGATCAGAATCAAGTCCTGAACAGGCGATTCCCTATGATCGGAGATATCCTTTTTATATGCTGCGCCCAGTAATAGGATTTTTGAATTGGAAAGGGATAACCCTTTTTTATTGAGAAGCTTCATCAGTTTTGTCACGACGAAATCCGGCATGGAATTATTGATCTCTCCCGACAATTCGATCAATCTGGTGTGATAACCATAACTTCTGGCTTTCCAGGTAAGATAAAAAGGATCAAGTGGAATACAATGCCCGCCTATGCCTGGGCCGGGATAAAAAGCCATGAAGCCGTATGGTTTTGTTTTGGCGGCTTCAATAACTTCCCATACACTTAGTCCCATTTTTTCACATAGAATGGTCATCTCATTGGCTAAGGCAATATTTATATTCCTAAAAGTATTTTCATAAATCTTCTCCATTTCTGCAACAGCAGGTGAAGAAACAGTATAAACCGGAGCATCGAGAATAGCTTTGTAAAAAAATTCACATATTTGGTTGCATTCAGGAGTAACTCCGCCTACAATTTTGGGAGTGTTGAAAGTTTTATATTTTGCGTTCCCGGGATCCACTCTCTCAGGTGAAAATGCGACATAAATATTTTCACCAATTACAAATCCATTTTTTTGTAAGGCAGGAACAACTATTTCTTCTGTTGTTCCCGGATAAGTTGTACTCTCCAGAATTACCAGTGTATTTGCTGAAACAACTTCCGATAAAGAAGCAACTGAAGCCTTAACAAAAGAAGAATCGGGTTGTTGATACTTATCTAAAGGTGTAGGTACTGCAATCATTACTACATCTGCTTCTTTCAATTTTTCATAAGTATTATAGGCCTTCAGCATATTATTTTCAACCAGCTTCTTTAATTCAGCCCCATCAACATCTCCGATATAATTATCTCCAGAATTAACATGTTCTACAGCATAATCGCTAACATCAACACCTATTACTTTGAATCCTTTTCTGGCAACCGTAACCGCCATCGGCAGCCCGACATATCCCAGTCCTACGACTCCAATTACTGCTGTTTTATTTCCTATTTTATCTTTTAAGCTCAAAAATTCCTCCACAATTAAACATCAATATCTATAATATTCAGGTTTATAAGGTCCTTCTTTGGGAACACCAATATATTCAGATTGTTCTTCTGTTAATTCAGTCAGTTTTACTCCCAATTTATCCAGATGCAGACGAGCAACTTCTTCATCGATTATTTTTGGCAGCCTGTATACTCCAATTTCATACCTGTTCTGCCACAATTCTAGCTGCGCCAGAACCTGATTGGAAAATGAGTTGCTCATAACGAAAGATGGATGACCAGTTGCATTACCAAGATTTACTAATCTTCCTTCCGACAAAAGGATGATGGAATTACCTTCTTCAAAAGTTATAAGATCAACTTGAGGTTTGATATTGGTTTTCTTAACTCCTGAATATTCGTAAAGCTGATCGACCTGAATTTCATTATCGAAATGACCAATATTACAGACAATTGCTTTATCCTTCATCTTCTGCATGTGCTCAACTCTTATCACGTCACGATTTCCTGTTGCGGTTACAAATATATCGCCCTCTGAAAGTACATTTTCCAATTTTTCGACCTTATAACCTTCCATAGCAGCTTGAAGTGCACAGATTGGATCGATCTCAGTAATAATAACTCTGGCGCCAAAACCTCTCATGGACTGAGCACAACCTTTGCCCACATCTCCATATCCGCAGATAACCACAATCTTCCCCGCTACCATTATATCTGTTCCGCGTTTAATCCCATCCGCCAGTGATTCCCGGCATCCATAAAGATTATCAAATTTTGACTTTGTAACCGAATCATTTACATTAATAGCCGGAAACAGTAATTCACTTCTTTCCTGCATTTGGTATAAGCGATGAACACCAGTTGTTGTTTCCTCCGAAACACCCTTCAAATTGGAAGCTATCTCAGCCCAGTTAAGTTGCGAATTTTTTATCAGTTCATAAATTATCTTAAGATCCTTATTATTGGTAATGTCAGATTTTTTTCTCCGGGAGTACTCCACAGCTTTATGAATAAAAAGTGTGGCGTCACCACCATCATCCACGATCAGATCGGGACCTTTCCCCTGAGGAAAAGATAAAGCTTGCAGAGTGCACCACCAGTATTCTTCCAGTGTTTCACCTTTCCAGGCGAATACTGGAATCCCACTTTCAGCCATGGCTGCTGCCGCGTGATCCTGGGTAGAAAATATGTTACAGCTGGCCCATCGCACCTCTGCGCCCAGTTTCACAAGTGTTTCAATTAAAACCGCAGTCTGAACGGTCATATGAAGACTACCTGTTATCCGGGCTCCCTTCAAAGGTTGCTGCCTGGAGTATTTTTCCCTCAAGGCAATTAAACCGGGCATTTCATTTTCTGCCAGGTTTATCTCTTTTCTGCCGTATTCAGCTAACGACATATCTTTAACCTTGCAGTCCATTTTTTACCTCAAATTTATCTTTTATTATCTTTCCGGTAATTTGATCTTCTATCGCTACTGGAGTGTCGGTCCTTACTCTGATAATTTCTACTGTCGCTTCTCCTATGATCCCTACTATCACTTCTCTGATAACCACCAGTAGAAAGTTTGGGTTCAGGATTGCCTTCAACACCTTTCATAGATAATTTGATCTTGCCATCGTCCATTCCGATGACCTTGGCTTTAACTGTATCTCCCAGTTTCACCATATCATCTACCCGGTTTATTCTGGAAGTATGAAGCTCGGATATATGTACCAATCCTTCTTTAGTATTACTCATAATCTTCACAAAAGCGCCGTAAGGCTCTACTCTGGAAACTTTTCCCTCATAAACTTTATTCATTTCCGGATCGAAGACTATGTCGCTTATAATCTGCATCGCTTTCTTGATCGCTTCACTTTCGTTGGAAGAAACTGAGACAGTACCATCATCATCAATATTAATGTCAGCACCTGTTTCTTCAATGATAGATTTGATCATTTTTCCGCCCGGCCCTATAATTGCACCGATCTTGGATTGATCAACTTTCATCATTTCAATTTTGGGAGCTGATTCAGCAAGTTCAGATCTGGATTCTGGAATAGTATCTATCATCTTATCAAGAATATCAAACCTGGCCGCCTTAGCTTTACTTAAGGCGATTTCCATTATTTCTCTGGTTATGCCTTCAATCTTGATATCCATCTGCATCGCAGTAATCCCGTCTTTAGTCCCTGTTACCTTGAAATCCATGTCCCCAAGATGATCTTCCATACCCATAATGTCAGTTAGAACAACGAATTTTTCATTTTCCATGATCAGACCATTAGCTATGCCAGCTACAGGTTTGGAAATAGGAACTCCTGCTGCCATTAAAGCTAATGTTCCGCTACATACTGAAGCCATGGAAGAAGATCCGTTAGATTCTAAGATCTCTGAAACTATTCTGACTGTATAAGGAAATTGTTCCTTTTTGGGCATAACAGGCAATAAAGCTCTTTCGGCTAAAGCACCATGTCCTAATTCTCTTCGGCCGGGACCTCTCATAAATCCGGCTTCTCCAACGCTGAAGGGCGGAAAATTATAATGTAGAAAATAACCTTTTTTGAATTCCTCATCCAAACCATCAATAACCTGTTCATCGCGCCCTGTTCCAAGTGTGATAGCCACTAATGCCTGAGTTTCACCTCTGGTAAAGAGAGCTGATCCGTGAACATAAGGTAACACATCAATTTCACAGGTGATATCTCTGATCTCATCCAATGTTCTGCCATCAACTCTGTGTTGATTATGTAAAATGGCATTTCTAATATATGTTTTTATCAATTGCTCATAGGCATTTTTGTAAAATCTCTCATTTTCTGAGAACTTTTCTTCCCCATCTTCCTGAAGATATTTTTCCAGCATTTCATTTTTTGATCTGTCAAACGCTTCATATCTTTCCAGCTTTCCAACCAGATTAGAATTTGTTTCAATCTGTTTCCCGTAATCCTGCTTGATCCTCTCCAATATATTTTCAGGGATAACATCCAGCTCCACTTCTATTTTTTCTTTTCCAGCTTCTGAAATAAATTTCTTCTGAAGCTTAATTAACTCTTTTATGGTTTCATGACCAAAATATATCGCTTCTCCGATTTTTTCTTCGGAAACTTCTTTTGCTCCAGCTTCAATCATTATAATGGATGTTTCGGATCCTGCAACATCCAGCTCAATCGCACTACTTTCCAGTTGCTCAACTGTTGGATTAATTACGAACTCGTCGTTTATTAAACCAACTCCTACGCCTGCTATAGGACCGTTAAAGGGAATATCAGAAATAGAGAGCGCTGCAGATGCACCCAGAATTCCAATATAGGCAGGATTAATCTCTCCGTCGTAAGATAAAACCGTAATCACAACATGAACTGCGTTCCTAAATCCTTCTGGAAATAGAGGTCGTATCGCTCTATCAATCAGTCTGGCATTCAAGGTAGCTGTGGTTGAAGGCCTGGCTTCACGCTTAAAAAATCCTCCCGGGATCTTTCCGGAAGCA
>LKUH01000207.1 GCA_001412425.1 Candidatus Cloacimonas sp. SDB | reverse complement strand
AATTTATAAATAAAATTGTTGCTTTTTTCAAAGATTACATTTAGCCGGGAGGAAATATGCTTGAACTTGATTTAGAACGTGATGAAGTGGTTTTCGGAACAAATATTAAAATCATAGGTGTTGGTGGTGCCGGAGGTAATGCTATAAATACCATGATCGAAAATTCACTTACTGGCGTGGAATTCATAGCTGCAAATACAGATATTTCCGATTTGAAAAAATCTTTTGCCAAACTGAAACTTCAGCTGGGTAAAGAAGAAACGGGCGGACTGGGAGCTGGCGCAGATCCGGAGATCGGCAGAAAATCTGCTGATGAATCACGGGAAGATATTAAAAAGCATCTAAAAGGTGCTAACATGATATTCATTGCTGCCGGAATGGGCGGAGGAACCGGTACGGGTGCAGCTCCGGTAATTGCTGCTCTGGCAAAAGAAATGGAGATTCTAACCATCGGGATTGTCAGCCGTCCCTTTAAAAGTGAGGGAAGAAAAAGGATCCTTAATGCAGAAAAGGGAATAAAAAAGCTCAGAGAAATTTTGGACACTCTTATAGTAGTTCCCAACGACAAATTAAGGGAACTTTACTCTGATATGACCGTAATTGACGCTTTTAAGAAAGCCGATAATATTCTTTATGAAGCTGCTAAAGCTGTTTCCGATATCATTCACTCAAGCGGTTACATAAAAGTTGATTTTGCCGATGTTAAAACAATAATGGGTAATAAAGGGCTTGCCTTAATGGGCTCAGCAACTGAAGAAGGTGATGAAAGAGCTCGGAAAGCGGCAAATTCAGCTATGTCTAATCCCCTGCTTTCAGATATAGTACTGGAAAATTGCCCCGGTATCCTGATAAATATTACAGTCGGAAAAGATTTCAAAATGGATGAATTTGAGATAATCACCTCAGAAGTCGGCAACAAAGCCGGCAATGATGCGGATATTATTACCGGAATTATTTTTGACGAAGAAATGCATGGTAAAATCAAGGTAACCATCATTGCCACAGGGTTAATATCTAATGATGACAGCATACCTGAGCTGGAGAAAATTGATCCCTTCAAAGATGATACACAGGAAGATCTGGGTACTGTTTTGGAAAGAATCAGGTCTTCCCAATCCAATGATCTGCGCAGAGTAAATCAGAGAAATCAGAAAGATAATGCGGGAAATCTGCAAATGGATATTCCGGCATTTATGAGGAAATTTTCTAACTGATGAACGATTTTATTATCAAGATCTTAATTCTGGCAGTTTCAATCTATCTGGTGGGAAAGATAACCAGATTATTCGTCGTAACAGATTTTGTTACAGCAATTATTTCAGCTTTACTGCTGGCTTTAGTAAATATGATAATCAGACCTGTGTTAGTCCTTCTCACCCTTCCCATTACTATTATCACTCTGGGGCTTTTTCTCTTCATAATTAACGGATTTTCTCTGATGATTGTAGCATCCCTGGTTCCGAAATTCAAAGTTAAAGGCTGCTTATCCGCTGCTGCTGCTGCTTTTTTAATATCTTTAACCAATCTGCTGCTGGAAACACTAATCAGTTGATTCCCAATTCTCACATTTTTCTCTCCATCTTTAACTGCTAAAAAATTAATTTTGAAAATTTGAAAATTTCAACTTTACAATTTAACTGATTCGATATTCTAATTGTAACATGAAAATGAAAAAGCAGATTGTAATATTTTTATTTTTCCTGATCACCCTGAATATCTGGCCTTTTGACCTGGCCGAACTTCTGTACACGAGAAATTACAGATACGGCTTCCATGCTTATAATGGCGCCTTATATCAGCCCTATCTGCTGAATGACAAAGAATTCCAGTATCAGGAAAAATTAATTTTTGATTTCGGGCTGAAATTCCAAATCTTAGAAAATTCTTTTTTCTGGATTGATCTTTCCTATAAAGATGAACTCCTGGATAAAAAAATTATTCTGGAAGACACGGGATTTTCCTATAATGTTGCTGACTGGGAATTCCATTATCTTTATTCAAAAATTCAATATAGCAATCGGTCTCGCATCCTTAATTTCAATGTCAGTAACAATTATTACAACGATCCTGTTTTCATTGATCATCGCTTTCAAGGATTACGCATAGCAAAAAAAATTTCCAGCCTGAAAATAACTTTTTCAGGCGGAGGAAATATTTATAATACCGCTCTAATTCATAATTCATGGAAGTTCAGTTCAGCTGATATTGAACTGGAATGCTTCGGCATTTACTCCGGGCGCAGCGATTTTCTGAACGAAAAAACCTATACAGGCGGATTGGAATTTATTAAAAGCAACGAGGACTTATTTCTTTATTCTACAAATATTTATCATAGACTTTCGACTTCCGATAGAGATAAATATGAAACCTTGAATGAATTTATAATTTACCCGAACAGCACTATTTTTTTCGGTGCCAATCTTATCTATTCCATTACCGACTGGAAAGAGAAAAGAGACTGGCAGACAAGGTCAATTATCGGCTCAAGGATCAATAAGTTCTTAGCTCTAATTTCCTACGAATACCAGAATTCGGAGATCAACCTGATAAACCGGGGAAATCGCAAATACGGCCTTCTGTTTAATTATGATCTTTTTTCTTCAGCTTCGATAGGTCTCGATCTCTCCTGTTTTGATCCGACATATACCGACAAGTACTATCAATTTGGCATTCAGGCACGGTTAAATTATGAAACTGATTAAATTATCAATCATAGCCACTCTGCTTTTAATGCTGGGATGTGACAGCACTGACACTTTTACCAGCAGACCCTACATCTGCCTGACTTTTGATGATCAGCATCAATCCATTTTTACTGAAGCATACCCGCTGATGGAGCAGTTTGGATTTGCAGGAACTGCTTTTATTAATACAGCATTTATTGGCGCCAATAATAAACTTACCTGGGATCAAATCGATATTTTGGTAAATAATTCTAACTGGGAAATTGGAGGGCATACATTACACCATGTGAATCTTCCTGAACTGAATTATGAAGAAGCTTACGAGGAAATATACCTCGACTGGCTGGCATTAGTAGAGAGAGACCTGCCTCACCATTCTTTCGCTTTGCCTTCCGGACATGCTAATCTGGAACAATTCAGCCTTATTTCCGAGTTTTATGAAAATATCAGAACCAGTCTTAATTTAAGACATTATGCTCCCATAAATCGCCAATATCTCGGTTATGCAGCCTTTCAGACCGGATATAGTGCGGATATTATCAAAAGTAGAATAATTGAAGCTATTGAGAATCATGAAGATCTGGTTATCATTGGATTTCATAGTTTTGATGCTGCTGAGAATGATCAGATTACTTTTTGCGAGCCCGAATATTTTCAGGAAATTTTAGAATTCATTGCCGAGATTGATCTGGAAGTTATAACCTTGCACCAAGCCTGTGAATTGCTGGGAAATTAGTATGAATCCGGAAAAGCTGAAATTCAGAAAATTCAAAATCACTGATTACGAGTTGCTAATTTCCCTATGGGAAGCTTCCGGCTTACCTTATAAACCCCAAGGGAGAGACAGCAGAGAAAATATCGAACGAGAGATCAGAAATAATAATACTGATTTTATTTTCTGTGAATCTGACGGAAAAACAGTCGGAACTGTATTGGTTACCAGCGATGGACGCAAAGGCTGGATCAACAGATTAGCAGTTATTCCGGAATTCAGAAAAAAAGGAATTGCCAGAAAACTGATCAAAGAAGCTGAGAGAATTTTAGCCAGACAGAATCTGGGAATAATAACCTGTCTTATCGAAGCAGATAATCTTGTTTCCAGAAATATTTTCAGAGAACTTGACTATGTTGAGCATAAAGAAATAATTTATTTTGCTAAAAGATTGTATCCTGATGTTTAAGGATGGATAAGCATGGCAGAACTAAAAATATCAATTTCAGAATTAGCAGAATTGTTATCTACTAACGATTTTTTTAAGAATTTTATCTCCGATTTCAGAATGGAGGGTGACTTCATTGCCTTCAATTTTCAAACTGGTCAGTTCTTTCCCAGATATGTGCCGGTTTCATTATTATTTAAGAAATTTTCAGACGGACAGATCATTTTTGAAATATCGACAAACTGGATGTCAGATCAGTTTTTGAAGCTGCTTCCGGTAAAGAACAGTAAATATATGAAATTGAAGTTCCCCTTATTATTTTTATATATTGAGAATATTGAGAAATCATTTTTAAAGGGAATTCATGTAAAAGATATTAAATTTGAAAACGGGCTATACCTGATAAACTTTCTGATCGAACGGGAATAAGCTCAAAAGATGAACAAATAGACCGGGAAGTTATAACTTGATTTAGAAGGAGTGTATATGGCTGAGCTAGAAAAGAAAGAATTGAAAATTATTTACAATTTGTTCCGCTGGGAAAAATTCAACAAAACTTCAGAGATCCTGATTTACAATTTCATGTTATTTATCGGAGGATTGTTAATTGTGTTAACTGTTTTTAAAACTCTTACCAATCTTACTGACAAGTCGATTTTGTACATTACTTTACCAGGATTTCTAGCTGGAATTTTATTTATCTGGGTTTACTTAACCGCCCGTAAAAGGATTCAGGAAAAAAGTGAATTCACCAGGATCTTTCATAAGCTTCTTGAAGATGAAAAACAGGATCTGGATCTTTGAAAACAATAGGAATGATAGGCGGAACATCCTGGGAATCTACTTCAGAATATTACCGAATTATCAACGAAGCTGTCAGGTTGAAAAAAGGGGGATATCATTCAGCAAAAATCTTACTCTACTCAGTAGATTTTGCTACAATCAGATCTTTAAGTGATAATGATGACTGGGACTCTATTGCTGAAATGTTGATTACTATTGGTAAAAAACTGGAGAGTGCCGGAGCAGATCTTCTGCTGCTCTGTGCCAATACGCTGCATAAGGTTTACGATCCTGTCCAGAAAGAATTGAAAATACCAGTACTTCATATTGCTGATGTTCTGGCTAAGGAGATAAAGAAAATCGGATTTACCAAAGTAGGATTACTGGGAACCAGAATAACTATGGAAAGTGAATTTTACAGAAAACGACTGCAAGAAATTTACCACATTGCTACCATTGTTCCAGATGCTTACCATAGAGAAAAAGTATCAGAAATTATCTTCCGGGAATTAACTCAGGGTAGAATCCTGGACTCTTCTCGGGAAATCCTTAAAACTATTTCAAATAGTCTGGTTTCAGATGGTGCCCAGGGAATTGTATTGGGTTGCACGGAATTACCTCTGATTCTCAAATCTCGGGATCTTAAAGTTCCCATGTTCGATACTCTACTCATTCACGCTGCTTCTGCGGTGAATTTTGCTTTGCAGAAATAAAAAAAACTGCCAAGCCCGAAGACTCAGCAGTTAAACATAGCTTAATTCAGATTCAATAACTTACTTGCAGAGTTCTATTGCAGCAGGATCATCTTCTTTGTTGAAGAGAATTCTTTGCAGGAAAGTTTGTAAAAATATAACCCGCTGGTAACTTTTTTACCTGCATCGTTGCTTCCATTCCATTCCCTGCTGTAATTTCCTGCCGGAATAAATCCTTCCAGCAAAGTTTTTACTTTCTGACCTTTAATATTGAAAATCTCCAGTTTTACATTATCTGCTTCTCTGATCTGAAAATCGATCCTGGTGCTGGGATTAAAGGGATTTGGATGATTCTGCGAAAGAACAACTGATGCGTCAGGAATGTTCGTGTTATCAGACTGCTGAAAGCCAAGATTGAGATCCAGAGCCATATAGCGTAATTTACCACCGTTCAGAGTACCAGATCCAACAGATTGAGCAGCTGCTCCGCCATAATCGTTATCATCAAAAAATGCTGTGTGGAATCTGTATACATCATCACCCTGATAGATTAATTTATCATAGATAGCAAAATATACTGGCAGCATGCCAGCAAATTCCGGCACAAAATGGTTTTCATAATGATTATCCGGATCAATTACGTTATCATTGGGATTTGCATTCATCACCAGCGGTTGAGACCAGGTCATTCCTCCGTCAGGTGAAGCAGATATCATTATTTCCGGCTGCTTGTACCATCCTTCATATCCTTCTTCATCAAAATAGGCGAATCGGGCTTTTTGGCAATCCTGCCAGAGTGCAACCACATGATCATCTTCACTGGCAGCAATGCGGAAATAGCTTTCATGGAAAAATGTATCGGAATAGCCCTGATCTGAATTGAAGAAATAGGAAGACATGCTTAAAGGAATATATACCGATCCATCAGTATAATATTCATCAACCTCACCATCTTCATCCAGATCCCAGGGAATTGCCGGAATATCATCGGTTGGATCAACACCCTGAATATCCATGTCATAAAAATCAAATTCACCTGTTAAAATATCGAAAGAGAATATTTTCGGATAAAAATAGGCCGGCATATAAAGATCCTGATCAATATTTTCCTGTGAATTGAGATTAACGCCTGTCATCCACACAATTTTTGTGTCATTCTGAGTAAAGATGCCATTGAAATGAGATCCGTCGTTACTTAAACACCAGAACATTTCC
>LKUH01000206.1 GCA_001412425.1 Candidatus Cloacimonas sp. SDB | reverse complement strand
TTTGAGCTTGCGAAAACTTGGTGCAGAGTTACGTGCTGATTTTATTTTATCAACAAACATTTCATTATATGATCAGTTTTATTATCTACAGAAAGATGAAAATAATATACACCTGAGCTGACAGATAATCCATTTGAATCAGTCCCATTCCAACTTATTGTATATTCTCCAGGTAATTTTAAACCATCAACTAAGTTTGTTATAAACTGACCACGAATGTTATAGACTGAAATATTAATTACACTTGTTTCTGATACTTGATAACTCAAAGCTGTTACTGGATTAAAAGGGTTGGGAAAGTTCATAATTAATTTAGAATGAATATCACTAACAATAAAATCATCAGTTTCCACTGGATTTTCAATTATATTAGAAGGTCCAGATTCGAATGCACTATCATATACAGCAGTAACATAATAGTATGACCAAATTGCTGGTGGTGCCTCTAAATAAAATGTACCGGTAACAGTTGCGATAATCTCATCATCTCTATATACATTGTAATAAAGTAAATCTCTATTACGAAAATTGGGTTCATCCCATTGAAAGATAAAATTTGGATGAATCCAGCATATACATAGATTCTGCGGGGGTGGATGTGTAATAATTACATGTTCTATATTGGATATTACAGGAGCGAGAGAATCTAATTCAGCTACGATATAATAATAGTACAAACTATCATCTAAAGCATAATCATAATATTCAGTAATTGTAGAATCAGTAATCTCTGAAATCAATATGGAATCACGATATACTTCAAATCTGTTAAAATTGTTTATAAAAAGAGAATCAGACCAGTCCAATAAAACATCATTATAAGTAATTCTTTCTAAAGTTAGATTGATTTGCATTATTGTTTCTGTTAACATCACCGGAATTGTTATTGGACTAAAAATCTGGATATCTGATAAATTATATGTATTAAAACCTGAAAGACTTACCTCAAGGTCATATACACCGAACCAAGAAATCATTATCTCAAATACTCCACCTGAAGGTACAGTTGCTGTGTATATGTGATCAGGATCCCCATCATTACAAGTTAAAACAACTACGGCTCCCTCAGGATCCTCACCATTATCAGTTGTAACATTGAACATTACTGGAAAAGTAGTTGTGTTATCCATTACATTTGAAAACCCTGGGTCCGCTTCGACTCCGTTAGTGTAAATTGCAGTTACCGCATATCTATAGACACCTGTCTCAGTTACTGGCCAACTAGTATCAATGAATGAAGTATCGGTAATATCAGTTGCAATTTCAATCCAATTTTCTGGGTTATCTTGATCTCCATTCAGGAAACGATGCAGATTGTAAAACTCCAAAAGACGTGTATTTGAAGGTTCAATCCAGGTGATTAAAGCATTACCATCATGATTTTCTTCAGCAATAACATCTGTCACTGGATATGGGATCTCAATGAGAATAATATCACCCAAATCAACATTATTTTCTCCGACTTCAACATTATCATCAATGTACAAATCATATCCATCATAATCAATGGCTAATGTGTATGTAAATCCAGAATAAATATCTTGAAAATAAAAAACTCCAGAATCATTTGTAAAAGTCTGAAATGTTTGATCATTACCTTCTAAGGTCACATCAGCTCCGACAACATTTTCAGCAGTATCACTTGTAATTACATGTCCAAAAACATCAACTGCATATAGGACATTGATTGTTAACAAAAACACAATTGATACTGTAATAAACATTAATGTGACTCTCATTTTATATCTCCAAAATTAGCACGTAACGGAAACTGCACGCAAGTTTGAGCTTGCGAAAACTTGGTGCAGAGTTA
>LKUH01000205.1 GCA_001412425.1 Candidatus Cloacimonas sp. SDB | reverse complement strand
TTAAATGAAAACCCAGGTTTTCAAACTTTCCTATTTTACCCCGACGCAAGCGTCGAGGAATTCTGTTGATTAAAACAAGCGGTCTATTTTGCCTGTTAAAGTTTTCTAATGTTCTGGAACTGGTCTTTTCCACCTGATAATGAAAAGGATAAGGGAGCTGCTTTTCTGGCAAGCTCCAGCATGTTCCCGGCAGTTTTCTTGATATCCCACTGAGCATGAGCATCTTCCCTCAGGCGTGAGAAATGATAAAGTTCTCGGGGATTCGCTGAAATCAGTACTCTGCGTCGGTGAGCATTAGTCAGACAGTACTCAGCGGCTTTGTCATATCTGGGTAGAAATTCATTGTACAGATCTACACTATAATGGCAGATCTCTTCCAGCTTATCTTGAATCCCGATTGCTGCAATGGATGCCGGTACTGTGATCCCTAATTCAGTATCATAATCCTGAGCCAGGAGCGTCAGTAAACGGTGGCGTTTCAACTGGGCAAAATTGCTGGCACTCACCACTAATTCATAAATTAGATTTCCTGAAAGCTCAAATTCACGAGGTAGAGAGTCATATGCCGTAATATACTGTAGTATTTCAGCAAAAAACTTCCTGCTCGAATTCTTATCCGATAATATAACTGCTGCCAGTTTAAAAGCAGTTTCTATGGATATTCTGGAATTACTGTGAATGACAGCGGCTGTAATGTTGAGATCAATATCAGACGATCTGATCAGTTTCTCGTGATCTTTTTGCAGAATCTCAGGTAATTTTACAGTAAATTCCCCAATATTTGTTTCCAGGAGTGAGGTAACATATTTTCGAAGCTGAGATCTGGTAAATTTGAAATTATCATCCTGCAGGTCACTTTTAAAAGCTTTTCTGAATTCAGCAGGATCTGTTAGAATAATAAGAGAAGGAGCTACATCTTTGGTCACAGCGAATAATTTCTGTGCCATCTCCCGGCATTCAGTCAATCTGGAGTAACGCATAATTCTGATGGCGTGTTCCAGGGTACGGGCATTGAAGGAAAGACCCAGCTGCGCTTCCGTAGCCAGGCTGAGAGCATATCTGGCATCCTCTTTGGCCCAGCCTTCCAGAGTGTTCTTAGCCCGATTCATTTTATCGGAAGTACCCTTTTTTGCAGAGTTAAGAGCTTGTTCAGCCAACTTCGGATGGGAAGCAAACTGAAAATCGGTAAGTTTCTTTAAATTTTGCAGGTAGAAGTTGTTCTGAAGCCGAATTAGATCTTTGAATCTTTTCCTGTCTTTGTCGTTAAATTCAGCTGGGAGGACGAAATCACCCTGCAGGGTTATATATCTTTGAGATTTCTCGGTATAAGCACAGCCAATTCGGCGAGCTTCCAGTTCTTCCAGAGCCAATCGAGAAATTTTCAGAATATCAAAATTAAAATAAGCATGTTCTGCCACCGAATGATGACTCATACCAAAAACTATGGCTTTATTCGACCTGCGAGCCTTTTTTACCTGCTCTCTGGCTTCAGCTCTCAGATCGGGTACATCACGAGGATCGCGGCTTATACGAGCATAGGCAGCAGATATTGTTTCCGGAGTAGCTATAGTACCTTCCGGCAGTTTATCTATTAAATTTTTATCAATATTAAATCCGGCCAAATTTATTATCATAAGTTCAAATCCCCAATTCCTTTTTGGTTTCTTCTAAAGGAATTCCAGTTTCGTTCCAACCTCTCACCTTGTAGTATTCGGTCAACATGCTGTCGAGTTCTACAATCCGGTTCCGAGAAGGACCCTCTTCAAGTTTTTCCTGAAGAAATCTGGAAGGTAAGTTATCATCATCTCGAGTGAACCCGGCCCGGCAATTGAAATCTCTTTCCAGAGTGTAAATTCTTTTTCCGACTTCAAGAAGTTTAGCTTCATCAAATTTAATACCTGTAACATACTCCAGCATCTTACAGAAGGTTTCTGTTGCAAAAGCAAATTGAATAAAGCGGCAGAGAATAAGGGAATCCACAACTGCGCTTATATCCTGAAACAGCGTAACAATTTCAGCTTTTCCGGCTGTTGAGAATCTATCCATGAAAACCGGTTCTCCTAAAATCTCTGTTGATATCATATAGGCTTTCATATGACATCCGCCCCGGCTGGAAGTTGCATACGCCAGAGCTTGCCCCTGAACTCCGCGCGGATCGTAAGCCGGCAATTCCATTCCTTTCACCTGCATCGCCAGTTCGGGTCTGCCATATTTCTGCGCCAGTTGCTTAGAACCCAAAGCCAGATCTTTTCCCCAACCTTTTTTATAAGCAATATCAGTTACCAGGTCAACAAGCTTAGCTGCATCACCCCATTTTAGATCCCAATCCATTGCACCCTGCTCAATCAATTCCATGGCGCAACCAATTGTACTTCCTGTTGTTATGGTATCAAGCCCCAATTCATTACAGGCATAATTGGCTTCAGTGATCGCATTAAGATCATTAACACCCAGTTGAGCCCCAAAAGCCCATACCGTCTCATATTCAGGTCCTTCTCCTGATTTCCGGGAAGTTGCAGTGGATCGCCCACAAGCAATGGGGCAGCGGAAACAGGCACTTTTAGACTGCAACAGATTTTCTGTTATCTTCTCACCACTGGTTCCCTCGGCATCATTGAAAACTCCACGTTTAAAATTCTCTGTGGGATACATACCATGAGCATTAATAATATTTACCAGAACTGAGGTACCCAGCAGGGGTAGAGACTTGCCGGTTATGGGATTCTTATCGATCAGCCGGTCAAGTTTTACCTGTAATTCTTTCAGTTTTTCATTATCATGGACTTTCGTCATTTTTGTGCCATAAACAGAAATTGCCTTCAAATTCTTGGAACCCATTACAGCACCCATGCCGCCTCTACCGGCAGCTCTGTCTTTATCGTTCATAATGGCAGCAAAAGGAACAAGATTTTCACCGGCGGGTCCGATGCTGGCTACACTGGCTCCCGACTTCAAACGCGCGGTCAATTTATCTCTGGTCTGCTGCGTGTTAAGTCCCCAGATATCTTCTGCAGTTTTAATAAATATTTCAGATTCAACCATTTCCAGGTAAACAGGTTTTTCAGCTTTACCTGTAATGATCAATCCGTCAACACCAGTTCTTTTTAAAATAGCCCCGAAAGAGCCTCCAGAGCTGGAATCGCAGATAGTACCTGTGAGTGGTGATCTGGATACAACCTGATAGCGACCTGAAGTAAAAACTGTTCCAGTAAGAGGACCGGTAAGAAAGATCACAGCATTTTCCGCTGAAAAGGGATCGGTCTGAGCTGAGCAGATCTCATTGTAGATCTTAACGCCCAATCCTCTTCCGCCCAGATATTTTTCCCACCAATCAGCCGGAACAGGGTAATTTTCTATAATTCGTTGTGTGAGATCTATTTTTATTATTTTTCCCATCCATCCAAACATAGGATCTCCCTTATTCATAAAATTTATTATAGACTGCTCTGTATTCACATTCCTGGCATTTCTTTTTATAATAAGCATAAACACCCTTAGGGAGTTTACTGATCTGAGAATGTCTTACAGGACATATATGGCAGGGTATTTCCGGTTCCATCCAGGCTTGAGGAGCAAATTTGTAGAGAGTTGCGCCTTCAATTATCTTAACACCTGCACTGGTACCCAGCCTGCTGGCTCCTGCCTCGATCATGCGAAGCGCATCTTTAAAGTTCTGAACGCCACCGGAAGCTTTAACGCCAATGTCCGGACCCACAGATTTTCTCATCAGCCGTACATGTTGAGGGAAGGCACCGAAGGCTCCGAAACCGGTAGAGGTTTTAACATAGTCAGCCCCCGCTTCAACTGTGAGATCGCAGGCTGTAACGATCTGTTCATCGGTCAGATAGCAGGTCTCAAAGATCACTTTAACCAGGGCGGGGCCACTGGCTTTAACGACTTCATTGATATCTTTTTTAACGAAATCGTATTTTCCATCACGCAATGCCCCCACATTCAGAACCATATCCACTTCATCGGCACCATCTGTAACAGCTTCTTCTGTTTCCCGGGCTTTCAATTTGCTTTTATTAGCACCCAGTGGAAATCCGATAACGGAACATACTGCAACTTCACTTCCTTTGAGCTGTTCCGCTGCAAATTTAACGTAAAAGGGATTGATACATACCGAGAAAAAATTAAACGCTTTTGCTTCGTCACAGAGGTTTTTGATCTT
>LKUH01000204.1 GCA_001412425.1 Candidatus Cloacimonas sp. SDB | reverse complement strand
AAAAACAGGATACAGGTTCCCAGGATTAATCCCATTTTTTTTGTTATGCTTATAGATATCGGTCTGGCAGACTCAGTAGACGTAAATGTTATATGCCACCTTTTTTTTACAGCCATATTACTCCTTAAATATTATTTTACAAAATGTTAATTATGTAGTTTAATGTCAAGCTATTTCAGTGTTGATAATAATCTACACGGTAATTATATTTCACAATTCAATAATTTTCTTGACCTGATCTAATTAAGGTCGGGGAAATACATCAGAAGGGAGGAAGAATGATACGATCTTTTGATGAGTTGTTGAAATTTGTTGAGAAATTACCTTCAAGAAAGGTAGTAATTCCGGGAGCAGACACAAATTCGGCAGTGGAAGCTGCAATAATGGCGAAAAAGATGAATATTGCAGATTTTCTGCTTATAGGCGATAAAGCTAAAATTATTGAACTAATTAAAAAAAATGATAATTCCATGACTGAGGAATTTGAATATATTGCTGAAAAAGACGATGTTCTATGTGTAGAAAAAGGTGTTAAAGCCGTGCTGGAAGGGAAGGCAGATGTAATTCTTAAAGGCAGAACTGCTACTTCTGTTTTAATGAAGGGTATTCTTAATAAATCTTCAGGGCTTGCTCAGGGCGGAATCATGAGCGACGTTTTTATTTATGAAACGGAAGAGAAGCTGATAATGATGTCCGATGGCGGTATTGTTATTAATCCCGGAGTAAAAGAAAAAGTCGCAATGATCAGAAATGCTGTCCAGGTTGCACATGCTTTGGGCAACACTTCTCCCAAAGTAGCATTGCTGGCTGCGGTAGAAGTTGTAAATCCCAAAATGCAGGCTACATTGGATGCGGCTGAAATTGTCGAAATGAATAAAAATGGTGAGATCAAAGATTGCATAGTTGATGGTCCGTTCGCACTGGACATGGCAATTTCCAGGGAAGCAGCCAGAATTAAGGGAGTAAATTCTCCTGTTGCAGGAGATGCTGACATACTTATTATGCCTAATATTGAATCTGGCAATGTTTTTGGGAAAGCGATAACGTATTATGGTAAATTAAGGGTCGCTCATGTTTTAATTGGTGCAAAGGTGCCGGTTCTTATTACCTCTAGAGCAGATGATGCGATGACAAAAATGTTATCGATTGCTCTGGGAAACATCTGCGTTTGATCCTCTAATATGAACCTAAAAATATTATGTCCCGGCAGATCAAGGCAGGAGTTCATAAAAAAAGGGATAAATGAGTATATGAAACGGCTGAATTCCTATGCTAAAATTGAATTGATCGAGATTCAGGATATAAAATTAACCTCTACAAACAGTATCGAAATTGTTAAAGAAAAAGAAGCAAAGATTATCGAAAAGCATTTGGATAATAGATCTTTTCTAGTTGTTCTGGATTTAAACGGCAAGCAGATGAGTTCTGAAAATTTTGCGGCATTTCTTAAAAAAAGCAATAAAAACATAACTTTCCTTGTCGGCGGGGTGTATGGTATAGCAGAAAATTTATTGGAAAGGGCAGATCTCAGATTGAGTTTTTCGAAGATGACTTTTACGCACCAGATTATCAGATTAATTCTTCTGGAGCAGATCTACAGGGCATTTACAATAATCAATGGTAAGAAATACCATTATTAAAATATCAGTTCCTTAAAGCAGCGATCAGTCTTTCCGGGTAGATGAGGCAATCAAGAGCATTCAGCACATCTGTATAGAGCAGGTCGGCAGCTGAAATCACACTGCTATAGCATCCTTCTGACTGAATTATTCCTATTCCCAGCACAGAATTTTTTAAAATAAGAATGTCATTTCTGCCGTTTCCCATACTGATAGTTTTTTCAGGACCTGATTCTATCAGATATTTTAGTTTCATTTTATCCTGTTCCTTTTTAGGAATTATCACGGTTTCGACCGGCAGTTTCAGCATTTGTTTTTCAACATTACCATATGTATCGGCGGTAACAACAGATATTTTTAAAAATTTAGAAATTGCAATTATCCTGTCTTTTACTCCGGGAATGAGTAATCCATTTTCTGCTATAGTACCATTAAAATCCAGGATCAGGTTATCAACTTCGATTTTTTTTCTGCCCGGAATTTCTAAAATAAAACGATTAACTGAAGTCATGCTTCAATCCAAAGGAATATTATGTTTGTCTTTCAGAGTTTGATATTTATCTGAAATATTGCAGTAGCTTTTACGTAGTTTTTTAACTCTGTTTAGAAATTCCGTTCTGCGATTTTCTTCCAGATAAATTAGATCCATAAGATAAAAACTTTTCCAATAAGCATTATTAGTATTATAGTTTCCATTTTCACAATTGAAAACCTCTTTCAGAATATTCAGGTCGTGCGGAATACTGAATTCATCTCTCGAGTCCTCATAACTGAAAAGATAGTAGAAGTTATCAAATCCGCTCCAGGTTATGGCAGAAAGGCAGAGTGAACATGGTTCATGAGTAGATAGAAAAAGACATTCTTCAGGCTTTGGTCTTTGTTTTGAAGGCAGAGCCCAGAATTTGTTCAGGCAGGAAACCTCGCCGTGAAAAAGAGGATTTTTAGTCTCTTCATTAGTGCCGGCAATTACCAGGGAAAGATCCGATTTCAGTAAAATGGCAGCTCCGAATATTTTATTACCGGAATCAATACTTTTTTTTGTTAAAGGTAAAATATCATTCTCCATAACTGAGAGCATTCGAGAAATAATTTCAGTATTATTCATTCAACCTCCTGAATTTTTGTTAAAACATTTGAGCTACTTCTAATTATTCGTTAACATTTAATATGTAAATTTCCTTCAATTTCGTTTTGAAAGTCAACCTGAATTTCCCTAATTTTTAGAAAAGTTGTTGAAATTGGTGAAAATAACTTGTCATCTGAACTGAAACTGGAAATTTCAGATTCAAATAGAGATATGTAGGAGTAAGCATGAATTACACAGATGAGAAAATTATTAAGAAACCTCGCCGATATTTTTCGGCTGATCTTGATCTGACAAAATGGACCAACGTTGAAGAGCAATTAAAGATTCTGAATGCTGAAAAAATTGAATCACCGGAACGGTTGATCCGTTTTATGGAAAGAAGCAGTGAGCTTTCTGATATTCTGCAGGAAGAAATAGCCTGGCGTTATATAAACATGACCAGATATGCTGATGATGATAAATACGCCAAAGCCTACAACGAATTTTATGCTGGTGTTATCTCCCCAACTAAACCTTATTATCACAAGTTTAATCTTAAGTTTTACAACAGTCCTTACAGAAAGGAACTGGCGGAAGCAGAATTTGGTTTATTGAATAAAATAATCTCAAATTCAATTGAATTATACAGAGAAGAGAATATTCCACTTCAGATCAAAGAAAAGGAGTTAGCCAATAAATACGGCAGTATTTTTTCCAAACTCACAGTTATGTATAAAGGGGAAGAAAAAACCCTTTCGCAATTAGCTGTGTTCCTAAAGGATCCGGATCGCAAAGTGAGAGAGGAAGTCTGGCGTCTGCGGATGGATAAACTTATGGAATTCCGGGATGAATTCAATAAGTTATTTGATGAACTGAAAGCCATTCGAATCAAAATTGCTGAAAATGCCGGTTTTGCTAATTATCGTGACTACATGCATAAGGCTAAAGGGCGGTTTTCTTACTCACCGGATGATCTGATCAAATTTCATGAAGGCGTTGAAAAAGAAATAATTCCCATCTTGAAACAATTTACTCTGGAACGGAAAGAGAAACTCCAGCTGGAAACCGTAAGACCCTGGGACACCTCGGTTGATCTGGATGGCAAGATCTTAAGACCTTTTAAAACAATCGATGAATTTACAGATAAGGGTATGCAGATATTGTATGAACTTAAACCGGAATTCGGCAAAAGATTTAATATGATGAAAAACAGTGGACTGCTTGACCTGGAAAACAGAAAAGGCAAGGCTCCGGGCGGTTATAATTATCCGCTGGCTGAAACAGGTGCTCCGTTTATTTTTATGAATGCAGTCGGTTTACACAATAATGTTGTAACTCTGCTACATGAATCCGGACATGCCATGCATACTTTTGCTACCAAAGATATCAGAATCGGTGAATATCGAAATACGCCGAGTGAAGTTGCAGAATTAGCCTCGATGGCGATGGAATTTCTTTCAATGGAATTATGGGATAAATATTATGAGGACAGGAATGATCTGAAGAAGGCTAAATTGGATCAGTTCAAAGGTGCTTTAGGTTTCTTACCCTGGGGCATGATAGTTGATGCTCTGCAGCACTGGATATATCTTAATCCTGATCATAAAGCCGCCGAAAGAGAGGAAAAATTCAGCTCCCTGATGGAAAGATTTAATTCGGGTGTAGACTGGAGTGGTCTGGAAGATTACAGAAAAATTATGTGGTTATTCCAGCTTCATATATTTGAAGTTCCTTTTTATTATATAGAGTATGCCATGTCTCAGCTGGGAGCACTGGCAATCTATAGAAATTATAAAGAATCAGGTAAAGAAAAAGCTTTGGAAGACTATGAAAATTTCCTTAAACTTGGATATTCCAGATCGGTGAAAGAACTTTACGAAACAGCCGGAGTGAAGTTCGATTTTTCTGATAATTATATGAAGGAAATTGCTGAATTTGTTAATAAAGAACTGCAAAATCTTAACTAGAAAGTGATTTTAAAATGTTTAAAGATATTGTTGAGAAGTCAGCTAAAGTTCCTGAGCAGATTAAACCGGCATTATGTCTGGATCTGGACGGAACAATTAGATACAGCAAAAGCGGCAGATTTATTCAGGATCCGCAGGATATTGCTCTATTTGCAGGAGTAGAAGAGAAAATCTGGCAATACCGAAAACGGGGGTTTCTTATCTTCGGAATTACCAATCAGGGTGGGGTAGCGTTTAATTACAAAACTCCTGAACGTAATCTGGCAGAAATAAGTTCGACCTGCAATTTATTTGTTCGTAATCCCTTTCATAGCATTAAATACTGCTATCATATGGAGGAAGGATCAATATTTCCCTATAATTATAAATCGTTACTTCGAAAACCTTATACCGGTATGCTGGCGTTGCTGGAAGTTGAAGCCTGGAATGCCGGATTCGTTATAGACTGGAACAACAGCATATTTGTGGGAGATGATGAAGTTGATAAACTATGTGCTGAAAATGCCGGACTCAAATTTTACTGGGCAGCCGCTTTCTTCGCTCTGGCAGGTTACACTAAATCTCCAGACAATTAATTAAAACACTAATAGGGGTTTGCTTCGGAAATCATTTCTTACAGATAAAAGGATTTTAAATGAAAAAAATGAATCAAAATAAAGTAATAGCCTTTGATGCCGATGACACCTTGTGGATCAATGAGACTTTTTACAAAGAGGCTGAAAATAAATTCAGTAAATTGTTGAAAGAATATTTAACTGAAAAAGAATCTTTTCAGGAACTTTTTAACACCGAAATGCAGAATATCGGATTATTTGGTTACGGCGCCAAAGGTTTTACACTTTCAATGATTGAAACAGCCTTAAAAGTTTCTGAAAGAAAAATTTCAACAACTGCAATTCAGGAGATTCTGAATATTGGTAAAAAGCTGATGGATTATCCACTGGTTGTGTTACCGGGAGTTGAACAGGTATTGGCTGAATTAAGGGAAAAATGCCGGATTATCATTATTACTAAAGGTGATCTGATAGATCAGGAAAGAAAACTTGATAAATCAGGATTAACCCCATATTTTCATCATATTGAGATTTTAAGTAATAAGAAGGAAGAAAATTACCGCAACCTGCTCACTTCAATGGAAATAGATGCCGAAAATTTTCTAATGATAGGAAATTCTTTAAGATCAGATATTATTCCGGTGCTTAATATTGGCGCGTACGCCATACATATCCCCTTTAGGGTCAACTGGGTACATGAATCCGAGATTGAGGAAGAAATAAATTCCAATAAATTTTTTACAACCGAAAATATTACTCAAATAACTGAAATTGCTGAGAACAACTTTCTAACCTGAAGTTAAATTTTGAGTTACCAGCTGCCGGAAGCGCCTCCACCTCCGAAACTTCCTCCACCTCCGGAGAAACCGCCAAATCCTCCGCTTCTTCCACTGTGACCACCCCCCATCATGCTGCCCAGGAATAATAAAGGCAATAATCCACCTCTTCGCCTTCGGCCCAGACCACCGAAAAATATCATAAATAAGAAGATTAAAAAACCGACAGGGATCTGAGGTTTCTGGCTTTTAGCCTGATTTTTCTGAAATTCAGCCAGCTCTTCATCACTGATGCTGATTTCTTGATTGATGAGCTGAGAAGTTATAAGCAAACCATTTGCAATGCCCTGGTAAAAGTTACCTTTCTGAAATTCAGGAATAATATATTTGCGGATTATATAACCGCTTTTAGCGTCTGTAATAATAGGTTCAAGACCATATCCCACTTCCATTCTGATCTTTTTTTCCTGCAGTGCAATTAGAAACAAAAGACCAGTATCGCTTTCCTTTTGACCAATTTGCCAGGCTTCTGCAACCCTTAGGGCGTAAGATTCCAGGTTCTCATTTTCCAGGGAGGGAATAGTGAGTAAAACTATTTGAGCACCCGTACTCAGTTCGGTCTGCCGCAAAAGATTTTCCAGATTTGCCTCATCTCCCGAAACCAGGATGTTGGCATAATCATTTATTCTGCCTTTTAATTTAGGAACTTCCAGAGAAATAGCAGAGGAAGCGATTAAAGCTATAATAATGATTAAAGAAATTTTTTTCATACTATTTCTCCAAAATATCAATTTCATTGGAAAGTTCATTGGTATCGTCTTTTTTAATGGGAAAGAATTCCTGCAGTAAAATGCCACATTCTTTTATGGCCCTGTTCAAATTAAGTGTCAGTTCTCCTTTTTTTATACCAGAGATGATTATCTCCACAATATTGTTCCATTTCTCCTGTGATATTTTTACTGCAATACCACTGTCGGCAATTAATTCAACCCTTCTTTCCAGAAGAGAAATAAAGATTAGAATGCCTGTACGATCCCTGGTATTATAAACTCCTGACTCCATAAAGTGTCTTACAGCTCTTTCTCTAACTTTTATCCGGCGGATTTTAGGGGGAACTATCAGGCGGTCGAGTGCAGATATGTTAGCCAGGAAGTATAAAATTGCTATGACCATAAAGGTGGAAAATCCATAAAAAAGTACGAGATAATTAACCGAATAATTCCAGAACATACTTTGCAGCATTAATTCAATTTCACTTACAAAAAAACTCATTATCACAAAATAAAGAAATCCGCCCAGAAGGGCAAAAACAGTTTCATAAATTGCGTAATCGTAACTTTCTTTGGTAACTGCAACAGCTATTTCGCCAGAGGTTTTACTTTCAGACTGGGCAATAGTATCGCTTACAGCCTTTCTATCGGCATCAGACAACTTGATCTTTGCCATATATACTCCCGTTCAATTAGTTAAGAAGAAAAATCGACTTCAGGAGCAACATCGGCTCCTTCATTAGCTTTAAAATAAGGACGTTCCTTAAATCCGAACAAATTAGCCAGAAATACTCGGGGGAATTGTTTTATGAAGGTATTGTAAGATCTGGCAATTTCGTTGAATCTTTGTCGCTCTATAGTTATTCGGTTTTCTGTACCTTCCAGCTGATCCTGTAAAGCTAAAAAATTCTGATTTGCTTTTAGTTCCGGATATCTTTCCACCACAACCATCAATCTCTGCAGGGCACTGGATAAACCGGCCTGTGCTTCGGTGAACTTCTGGAAGGTAGCGGGGTTATTCAGCACATCTTCGGAAATATTAAGCATTCCACCCGCTTGAGATCTTGCTTCAGCAACTTCCAGAAAGGTCTCTTGTTCGTGTGAGGCATATCCTTTAACAGTTTCAACCAGATTAGGGATAAGATCCAGTCTTCTCTGATAAACATTTTCTACCTGACTCCATTTTTCCTTAACAGATTCATCCAGGGTTACCATTTTATTATAAATACTAACTCCATAACTATAGAGTATTATCGCGATAACAATTATTATTCCGATAATACTCAGACAGCCCAGCATAACTTTTCGATTCATCATTTCCTCCCTGTAAAAATTTTCTTAATATAAAATATTGGGATCAAAATCGTTACCCAGATATTCCAGCCAGTCCGGATAAGAAGCTTCTTTTTCATCATTTTCACTGTAAAGCAATCTGAAATCACCACTGGTCTGCATATCCAGAAAAATATAAGTAAGGTCTTTATTGATCCTATATTTCCAGATCTGATATTCCTTATCTCCGTGTTTGGCCAGAATATCCGATCGCCCTTTAATGATCTCGTAAGGAATTCCGTGTCTTATAAGGATTCTTCCCATGTCTGTTTTCCAGCCTTTTTTAAAATATCCGTAGTATAAGTTACAATAGTCCACTCTTCCTTTAATAATTTCAACGAACTCGTTAAGTTCAGTCGCGGGATTGGGATCATTAGCTACCCAGAAAGCATCCAGGAACAGTCGTTTTCCAGCATCATCCAGTTTCTTATAGTACCTTTTCTGTTCCGAGTTAAAAAAAATCTTGGCTAGAAAATATTCATCTTCAATATCTTCAAATACCCGGTTGTTATTGCTTTGCTCGGTTGAATCTCTTTCAGTCAACTCCATTTCAGTTGCATCTGTTTCCGCTAATAAGCTCAAGCTTCCAATTAAGAAAAGAGAAAGAGCCAAAAATAGTCTCATTCTACTCCCCCTTTTTAAAATTAATTTCTAAGATCGCAAAGACCGTAACAAATGCACTCAACCATTGAATTATCGTCAATGTTTGTTTATGGTTGAGCTAATCAAACGGAAATTCAAGGGATAATTTTACCATAGTCTTCGGAACATTTCAGCAACAATGAAGTTAGAATTTTATCCTATGGTCAGCAGAATTATACCACCTACCGTCATTACAGTTCCGATTATTGATTTGGGGGTAAATGTTTCGGCACTGAAGATAATTCCCATTAAAGCTCCAAACAGAGGGGAAGTGAAGGCAATAGGCATTACCTTGCTAAGATCGGCTCCCCGAATAGCAGCGTAAAAGCAGAACATTCCCAGTGCTCCCGCTACAACTCCACCTCCCAGGATCATATAACTCAGTGATCTGGATCCAGCAGTTGTGATTGTTTTTAACTGTGGAAAGCTGATTATGGTAAGAATTATCAGAGCGATAAAACTTCTAATCGTGATGCCTACCTGCGGAGTCAATTTTCCCAAATGCATGCCCTTCTTTTCGAAATAACCACCTACACCCCAGGCGATCGCAGTAAGCAAAGCGTAAATTTGCGGCTTCATATACTTTTCCCCTTTATTAGTTTATATTGATAAATTACCTTCCTTTCTTTTAAGTAGGAAAGAATCTGCTGTAAACAATTCTGTTCGGCTCCGACATATTCGGGAGGGCAAATTCCCCTGCGGCTGAATTTATGGTTTAAAATCAGGTCTGCTACTGCTGTACAGGTATATCCAGTTGTTCTTGCCATGGAAGAAATACCGGTTTCCGGATCATATTTATCAAAAAGGTCATAGACATGTGTAACCTGTCTGCCCTTTTCAGTCCCGGCAACAGTTATTTTCATCATGCATCCCCCCATTTTTTATAAAAGATTCAGGTTTAGGGTTAATTGAGAGTTTATACACCTG
>LKUH01000203.1 GCA_001412425.1 Candidatus Cloacimonas sp. SDB | reverse complement strand
ATTTCCGGAAGTTTTTTTTCCGAAGCGATTATTCTTTTTCTTAATCCAGCTTCTATCGCGGGGGTACCAAAATATTTAGCATTTTCAGGCACTGATCCGCTTACACCGGATTGGGCTCCGATCATAGCACCATTCTCTATCTTAAGATGACCCGCAACACCCACCTGTCCGCCAAGATAAACACCATCGCCAATTATTGTACTTCCTGCTAAACCCACCTGAGCACAAAGGATGGAATTTTTTCCGATCACACAATTATGTCCTATCTGAACAAGATTATCTATCTTTGTGCCTTCTCCAATTATGGTGGAACCAAGAGTTGCCCTGTCAATAGAAGTGTTTGAACCTATTTCCACATTTGACTGGATGACCACATTTCCTACCTGTGGTATTTTTTCTTGTTTACCTTTATGCAGCAGATAGCCGAAACCGTCTGAACCGATCACGCATCCTGCATGCAGTATTACGTTGTCCTGTATAATGCAGTCTTCATAAATTGTTACATTGGATGAAAAATGACAGTTTGAGCCCACTTTTACGTTTTTGTGTATAACGGTATTAGAACCGATAACTGTATTATCTCCAATCTCACAGCTATCTTCGATCACCACAAAATGACCTAATGATACATTCTTGCCTAGTTTAACTGAAGGATTTACTATAGCCTTATCGGAGATGTTGTTTACACTTGGTTCGGAATCTATTTGCTGCCAGTACTTTATCAGCTGCATAAAGGCAAAATAGGGTTTTTCCACAAAGATCAAATTGCTATCAGGTTTAAGATCAACTTTGAAATCCAGAGGTACAAAGATCAGACCTGCCTGACAATTTTTGAGTTGTTGCAAAAATTTAGGCTGATCAAAAAAGCAGATTGAATCGGGAGATGCTTCGCTTAACTGAGCAACATTTTTCAGTTCAACTTTTTTAATAAAGCGGGAACGAGATTTAAATTTTGCTTCAATCTGTTCCGAAGTTAAGCTAATAGAGAAATATTTCATCTAAGTCTATTTTTTATTCATTTCTTTCAGGACCTGATCAGTTACATCCAGAGTCGAATCAATATAAACAAATCCACTCATATTGAGATCAAATATGGCTGAAAAACCCATTTCCTCAGCAACTTTTTTGGTAACATCACCCAGTTTCTGGAATATGGGCATTAAAAGTTCTTCCTGTTTGCTGTTGGCTTTTTCCTTAATTTCATTTTGCAGCTGTCTATACAGATTTTCTTCTGCTATGATCTCTTCTTCCAGTTTCTTTTTAACACTTTCTTCTACCATTTTAGGTAAATTATCATATTCATCATACTTCTCTTTTAATATATTTTCCTTCTGAAGCAGCTGATTACTCCATTCTTCCTGCAAAGCAGAAATAATTGTCTGTATGCGCTGTCCTTCGTTGCTTTGCTCCAAAACAAGGTCAGAATTTATATAGGCTATTTTCTGTTCTTGTGAATAAAGAGCTGTACCAGCTATTAATAACGTTACCACTACTAAGATCATGAATTTTTTCATGTAAATTTCCTCCAATAGATTATTTGTCTTCTGTTTCAACAATATTTCCCATTTCTTCAATAATAAGTTCAGTGATATCCAACTTACTTTTACCATACCCTATAACTCCAAGAGAAGCATCCAGGACAATGGAATAGTTATTTTCGATTGCAACTAATTCAATTACAGATTTTAACTTTTCCATGATGGGTTGGATCAGTTCATTATTTCGTGTTATGATCTTACCATTCTCTCCATAAATTTCTTCAATCTTACTATCTCTTCTTTGTCTTAATAAATCAATTTCATTTTCTGCTTCCAATTGACCGGAAGGAAGAAGAGTTAATTTCCTCTGTTCATATTCCTGAGTTAATGATTCAATTTCAGCTTCAATATCTTTGATCTCCTGTTCCCATTGCTGAATTTCATTAGCTAAAGTTGCATCAGCTTCCTGAAGCTCCATGTTATTCTCCAGTACCAGAGCAGAATTATAATAAACGATTTGTTCAGATTGCGACCACAAAAAAATGGCTGGAAGTGCCAAAAATAAAATAATGAAATATTTCACGATCCCTCCAATTAAAATTTTAACTTAACTAGAACCTTTTCCTCGATTTAAAGTATTGAAGTCAATATAAAAAGTTTAATCTTCCCAAGAACCCGATACTTTTGTAAAAAAATATCTGTGAATTATACACCATAAAAAATTATAGAAGGAGGATTAAGATGAGTGAACCATAAAATGAACAAACAAAAAAGAAATGCATTGTAACCAGATATTTTAAAATTAATTTATAATCAATAATATCGGTAGGGAATTTTATCCTGCATTCAACTTTCAAAATTAACCTTGAACAACGCTATTTATATTTAATAAAATGTTAATAATCCTGTCAGATTAATCTGAAATTGACATTTCATGAGCAATCATTAGAAAAATATCTTGCATTAATTCAAGGATTTTTCTGACGATAAAAAAGAATATAAGGAGTTTTTATGTTTTCAAAAAACATTACGTTAGTTACAATCATAATGATAGTTTTCATTATGAGTTTTGTTGCTTTGTTGGCGGAATGCGACATGTTCGCAATGATTTCTCAAAAAGACCATTACATTTCTTGGAAAGGTTCCAATACTGGCTCTTATAATGATCCTTATGACTATTTCAATTGGTTAAGAACTCGTTCGACAAATTCTGGTTCAAAACCAAATCCTGATGGATACGGATTAGTTTATTACCCGGAAGATGGTAGTTTTAATCCAAATACAAACTCTTTGTATTTAACAGGATTTGATAGTTATTATTATCGCGGTAACACATATAATAACAATTATCCATTATACAATGGTCCATTGAACGATGCTGAAGATTGGATTATGGATAATGATACTGAAGCAAGTATCGTCTTTGGCCACGCTCGGCAAACAGGAAGCAACACCGGATCGGGAAGTCATCCATTCTATTTTGATCTCGATGGAAATGGAGTTGGAGATGAAGATTATTATGTATTTATGCATAATGGAACAATTGATCCTACATTTAAAAGTTATATTTCTACCTACTTAAACAGTTTGCAAATAAATGGAACACCTTGGCTAACCTTACATCCATTCAATAGCGACGGCAATATAGATAGTGAACTTTATTTTCATTATTTGATGACCTATGTTGTTGAATATGGGAATGTTGTCGAAGGCATTTATAAAGCATTAAACGAAATTGAATTTGAATATGACGATGACGAATTTTATAATGTCAGACAATCAATTTATAATGAAGATAGAGAAGCAAATTTTCTTCTATCAGATGGTGAATCTATTTATGCTTTTAGAAATACACCATTAACTGACACGAATCATTGTCTTGGTTTTTTTGAATCTGGTTCTTTTACTGGGATAACAACGTTAAATCATAATAGCTATGACATTGAGATCCAACAATATGAGTTAGCTGTTTTTACACCATACGGGCAACCCAAAAATGATAATTATAATGTTTCAATTCCATTAAATCCGACCAGAATTTATGATTTTCTAAAACCATTTAATACTTTTCCTGATATTGTCTTTTTGAATGGTTCTGTTACAGAAGACATTATTCCTAATTATACAGCAAATGGTTATCCGAATGCAATTGTTGTAGGTGATGTTTATATTGATTCTGATGTAGAGATAACATCGAATACTCACGTTGCTGTTGTAGGTCATCATAACATAAATATAAACGCTCAAGTTTTATTAAGTGAAAACGCCAGCCTTAACCTATATCACTCAACAACAGTAAATGTAAATGCAGGTGGTGAACTCTTTCTCGACTGGGGTAGCACACTCACAGGTTCAATACCTACAACCTACGAAGCTACTCCTCCCGGACATCCTGTTGGTGGAGAAAAACCAATCCCCGGTGACCGCATTATATGTTCAAACGGAGGTAGGGTTACTACTCCAAATGATATTCAGAATCCAGGTGCTGAAATCACAATCGCATCATATTCGGGAAATATTTGGGACGGAATTCAAATCAAGAATCCTTCTACAGATGAAGAATACTGGTTTGTAAACTGTGACATAAGTGGTATTTATAAGCTGACTATGGAAGCAAATGACAACGGAAATGGCGATCTATATCTCTATTCTACAAATTTCCACGATTGTGGACAACTTATCGTGCGAGATGGACATAAACTTACCTATCACGGTACATCAGGGGAATACTCTGAATATAAAGACAATCAAGGTCCTATATGTGCCTATGAATCTCCTGTTGATATAGACTATGTGGAAGTTACTGATAACAACACCGGGATTTATCTGTATGAATCTTCAAGAACACCGTCCAGAATAAACAACTCTATCGTCAGCTTCAACAATGGTGATGGAATAAAACCAAATGGTGTTACATTTGATTTATTTAATGGAAATGATATTGAAGAAAATACTGCTTTTGGTATGTTATGCTACGATGGTACTTTGTTTGAAGACTATGAATTCACGAATATATTGATCAGAAACAATGGCTTCGCAGAATATGCAGGATGGCAAACTACATTCGAAATGGATTATTCTGCTGCGAATATTACTATAGCAGATAATAATTACGGTTCTGGCTCTGATTATTATCTTCTAATGAATCTACGCTGGGATGGTATAAATGCAGTTGATATTAGTGGCACAAATATTACTTCTTTTGATCATTTATTCCCGACTAATTCAGCAGCTTGGACATTCTCAGGTGGCATAACAGATTCAAAGGAATTACTTGATGCTGCTTCAATTGACTTTGCTAATGAAGATTACGATTCCGCTAAGCAAATATTGTATCAACTTCTTGATGAATACTTATATTCTAAGGAAGCGGTTACTGCTGTTTACTATCTTTATCATATCGAGAGCCTTTCAACCGAAAATTTTGCAGGACTTCGAGATTATCTGCTTGCTTTAAATGTTGATGAGGATACTTATATTTATGATACAATCAAAAAAGTATCTGCCAAAACTCTAATGAAGGAAAAAGATTATGTTTCGGCAATTACAGAACTGGAAGATATCATCATCAATTCTGAACTTCCAGATGAAGTTATCTCCGCTATGATTGATGAAGGATATTGTTATCTTAAATTATCTGAATCCGGTGATAGAGCACTACCCGAAAATTGCACTGTAAAGACTGCAACATTAGATGAATATCAAGCAAGAGTAAGAGAAATGGAAATCCAATATACATTCTATCCGGAAGAGCAAAACCAAAATACCACTCCTATTTCTGGTAATATAGTAATGCATTCCAATCATCCTAATCCGTTCAACCCGAGCACAACCATCCGTTTTGATCTTGCGCAAGCATCTATGGTTTCAGTGGAGGTTTTCAACATCAAAGGTCAAAAAGTTAGGACACTGTTAAATGAACACCTCGATAACGGAACACATTCGATTTACTGGAAAGGTACAGACAATAGCAACAAATCCGTTGCATCCGGTCTGTATTTCTATAAACTTACATCCGGTAAAGATACAGTAACACACAAAATGTTATTGCTCAAATAGCATTTTACAAACCTTCGAATCCCTCTCCTTTTCATTCGGAGAGGGATTTAAGGTGAGGTAATTATGAAAAACCAAATTCTTCTCTTTTTTCTTTTTTCAATATTATTTATTCAATATTCACTATTAAATTGCATTGAGGTCGGCGGTCACTTAACCGAAAACACAATTTGGAATCCAGAAAACAACCCATACTTAGTAACTGAAAATCTGTATGTTGATGCAGGAATAACTCTCACAATAGAACCGGGAACAATAGTAAAAATTTGTGCAGCACCTCTTACAAATTATAATGATAACAATGAGAACTTCTGGCTTTATAATGGAGATTCAGTTGCAAAAATGATATGGGTAGATGGAAGAATAATAGCTGAAGGTACAGAACAGGACAGTATTATATTTGATAGAATTCAAGATGATGTTAATTACAATTGGGGAAGTATTTATATGACAGATAATGCTGATATGTCAATTTTCAAGCATTGTTTAGTTCAAAATGCTGCTGGTATTTGGGTTGCAGTAAGTGTGCCCACAAAAGGTTTATGTTTTGAAAATGGTATTGGTATTGTAAAAAAGTGTACTTTTATAAACAATGCTGTTAGCATACATTCTGTATCTTATTCCCAAGAGTTAGAGATATCTGATAATAGATTTGTAATTAACGAATTCGTGAATCCTTTTTATCCAAGTTATAATTACGGTAAGAAATTTATTATCTCAGGTTGTTATGATGATCCTTCACAAAGAACACTGATTTGTAATAATATTTTTATGGGTATCGAGACATATGCTTGTATAAGTTCTACATACATATCGTTTTTTAATAATCTTGTAACAAATTGTTATCAGTCTAAAGGCATTGGTCATTTCTACAAAAACGAATTTATTAATTGTGAAGTAGGAATTACAGCAAATGGTGAAAGTGACTCTCTTTACATCAAGAACAACCGTTTCATCGGTGGTGATGAAGGAGTAGATATTGATTATGCTTACGTGGAGATAAGTGATAATTATTTTGAAGGATGTGGTATTTTCTCAACATTCGCATCAGGGGTAGTAAACAATAACATTATGGATGCAAGTAGAATGTGGGTAGCTGGTGATCTTGAAGTTTTTAATAATGTTGCATACAATAGTAGTGATTATGGCATAGAAGCTGGATATAATCCATATTGTTCAAATAATATTTCAATAAATAATGGATATGCAATTTGGAGTGCAACGAACACTTATGAAAATAGCATAATTATACTAAATGAAGAATTGTCCCAGTATCCAATAAATGGTATACCAATTTTCCGAAACTGCATAATTGATTTCCCGTTAGATCCACCTCTTATTGATGGAGGAGGAAATATAATAGTAGATTCCCTGCAAGCCCAATCAATTTTTGAGGATATCCAGAATGGAGATTTTCATCTGGCACCCGGTAGTATTGCTATCGATGCCGGTTTTGATACGTTGGGATACTATTATCCATTTGATATAGAATATTCAAAGCGAGTTTGGGACGGAGATGGTGATGGTTCTGATATAATAGACATTGGTCCTTACGAATACGGAGCACCGGAGCTTGGTAAAATTACCGGAAATATTACAGAAACTACCAGCGGAGAACCTGTAGATTATGTGCTTCTGAAAATTGATAACGAGCCGGGAAATTTTACTTTTGCGGATAGTTCCGGATATTTTGAAATTCAATTACCGAGTGGAACTTATGATATTTATGCTGAACGAGTTTTTTATGAGGATAATATTGTTTATAGCGTGACAGTGGAAGATGAGCAAATTACGCAGATAAATTTTAATATGACTTGTACTTTACCTCAAGTTAGTATAAAAGATGAGTTAATTACTAATTCCTCATTTCAAATTTCAAACTTATTAAACTATCCTAATCCGTTTAATCCAGAAACAACTATAGAGTTCTCTATTAAAAATAATTCGAAAGTCAATCTTACAATTTTCAATATCAAAGGTCAAAGTATAAAGACTTTAATCGATGAACATCTGCCAAAAGGTGACCACTCAATTATTTGGTCAGGTTATAATCAAAATGGTAATCAAGTAACTTCCGGTATATATTTATATAAACTTGAAGTCGGCAATCAAAATTCTGTAAAACGAATGTTGCTTTTGAAGTAATTTGAGGATGATGGTGTATAACAAAAGTGTCAGTGCTCTGAGTGTAAGGTGAGCAAGAAGAGCACCGCACACTCGAACCATTTATTACAGTATGATAAATTAAAGTGAAATTTTATTGCAACTTCTTAATTGACATCAGTTATTCTGTTTTGATACTGGCATTCGACTCTTGCTGGAGGAATAATGAAGAAGTTGATTATAATATTTGCCTTGATAAACTGTTTTTTACTTAATGGTGAGCTTAAATTACTGGAACAGACAAAAGAATTTTTAACTGTAGAAATTGAGTTCGAAGAATTTGAAATAACCGAAAGTGACGATTTCACTCATTTTTCGGCAGAATCCTGGGAAGGCAGCGAAATAATCGGTTCTCCTGATCTTCCTCAGAAAACTGTAAATTTCATCATTCCTCCAGGTGGAAATATCGAAATCAGTATTATTTCTTCAGATTCTTACAGGGAGAATATTTCCAAACCAATTGCACCTATACCTGTTATTTCTGAGTTTAATAAAACAAATAAATATGACTACATAATTAACCAAGACCTTTACCAAAAAGGATTTAATGACCATGTTATACAAAAAGAAATTTCCCGCTACCGTTATTATGATTACATTCCCGTAACCATTAATCCGATCTCAATCATCTCTGAAAGAGAGGTCCAGATCAATCGGAAAATGATTCTGCGCATAGAGATCATTGGAGCAAAAAATTACCAGCATAATTTTAAGGACAAGTTTGAAAATGTTTATTCAAATTTATTTCTTAATTATACAACTGGGAAGAACTGGCAGACCATAATTGAAAAAGATATTGCCAGGATACCTTTTGAAAGTTCAGAATTCTGGTATAAATTCCATTTGGACAGAGAGGGAATCTATAAACTTACCGAAAATGAACTACAGCAGTTACCCGATTTTTATGATCCGGAAAGTTTGAGATTATTAACTCTGGAAAGGATAATGATTGATAATGGCCCAAATGATTATGAATTCAGGCTCAAAGAAATTCCGCTGCTGTTTGATGAGCATACTGAAGAGATTTTTTTCAAGTACGAGAGGACTGAAAATGGTTTACCGCAATTCAGTCTTTTCGATCATTTCTGGTTAACTTTCGGGGGTGATTTTAATTCGCCTCCCTTAAGAGAAGAAAATTTACCTAAAACTTTAGCACGAGAAGTAAATGAATTTTCCAAACATGAAAAACAAATCGGTGCGGATCGAGCCCGAGGAATTAGCAGTCTTTATATCTGTCCTCAGGAATTTTATGCACAGACTCAGGTTCTCACACAATTTCACAGTAATCATTATGGTCTTGATACCTATATTGCTGTTCAAGAGGAAATTTTTGCTGAATATGGAGGGGGTGAAGCAGATCCGGTTGCCATCAAGAATTATATTCAAGATTTCTGGCAGGATAATTCTGAACAGGATTCACTGAAATATGTTATTCTGGTAGGTTCCGGAACCCGAGATTGGCTGAATAATACTGAAAAAAATAAAATAATAACTTATAGCACCAGTGACGATAATTTTGTCACTTTTACAGCTGGATTTGCTGAATTGATCATTGGCAGGATACCTGCTCAAAACCAGAACCAGCTGGATTTTTATCTGGATAGATTAAGCACCTATGTCCAGGATTCTCCACCCGGATGGTGGCGTAATAAAATGGTGATATTGGCTGATGATGAAAATAAAGATGGAGATGTGGAAGGTTTTACGACAAATTCTGGTCTTAATCACACTAATCTGGCACAACTCACACAGAATGCCATGAATGATGGTTTATATGTGGATAAGGTTTTAGGACTGGAATATAATTTTGATGAATACAATAATAAACCTGATGCCAGGGATGCTCTGCTGGAAAAAGTGAATAATGGCTGTCTGATCTGGTATTTTATCGGTCATGGAAATCACGATGTATTGGGGGACGAAGATTATTTTCGAGGTTCGCAGCACTTGAGACTGCTGGATAATGAACAACATTTACCGGTATTTCTGGCAGCTTCCTGCAGTGTCGGGGAATTCGATTCACCAGCCTATGACTGTATTGCCGAAAGATTACTGTTTCAGGAAAATGGCGGTTCAATAGCTTCTTTAGCTGCTTCGAGAATATGTTCAGGAACAGCTAACACTACAATTCTAAAGGAATTTCTTAAAAAAATTGTGAACGAAAGATATAATCTGGGAGATGCCTTATACTATGCCAAGACTTCCACCCAATATACCGGTACTGCTAAGTTATATAATTTACTGGGAGATCCCGTCATGAGTATTATCCCCCCGCTGGAGACAGGTTATATTGGCAATGTTCCTGATAGTATAAGAATGAGAGAATTGGTTTCCATTAATGCTGATATGCAGCTGCAGAATACTTTAAGTGCTGCAGGAACGCTACGGGTCTTTGATTCTAAATATCAGGTCTATTATACCAATACGCTGAATGATCATACTTATGAAGTCACTTACGACAGGAACGGATCGGTTTTTTTCAGGGGTGAAGTGGAAATTGCTGCTGATAATTTTTCAGCAAGTTTTATTGTTCCGGATGATATTCGTTTTGGAGAACGAGGATTAATTATAAATTATATCTACAACGAATTAACTGGCAGCGATTATATAACCTATGCTGCGGATATCAAGTACAGTTCTGTCTCTGTTGATTCTATCAGTAACGATTCACCTCAGGTCTCATTATGGCTCGATTCACGCAGTTTCATTTCCGGAGATTATGTTTCTGATTCCCCTTTGGTTATTGCCGAGATAGAAGATTCCAACGGGATTAATATCCTGGGAAGTGCCGGGCATAAGATCCTGGTATTGCTGGATGATGAGTATACTCCCATTGATGTGACTGAACAATTTAATTATTTTACCGGATCCTATACGAGCGGGGAATTGCTTTGGCGTCTTTATAACCTGGATCAGGGGCAGCACTATTTAAGACTGATCGTTTTTGATAATTTTAACAATCCCACCATTGCTGAGACTGAATTCAGAGTTAGAAGATCGGGAAAATTATCGATCGAACAAATGCTGGTTTATCCAAATCCTCTTGAAAAAGATGGTCATTTTACTTTTATTATTACGGAAGATTCCAATATAACCATATCAATTTACACAATTACAGGTAAGAAGATAAAGACTATCAGGAAAGAGCAATGTAATTCAGGATACAATCAGATCTACTGGGACGGTAAAGATGGCGATGGTGATAAAATTGCCAATAACACTTACTTTTATAAGATAAGAGCTAAACAATTGGGAAATGGAGAAGTTACAGAAAAAATTGGTAAACTGATAATTTTAAAGTAGAGTGTTGACAAGAAATCGAATCACTTTTTTTTTGTACAACTTGAATATAGAAATAGTATAATTCACATAATAGAAGAGAGGAAAAGATGAAAGATATCAAGAATATTGCCCTTGTAGGAGCCAGTGGCGCAGGAAAAACCAGCTTAGCCGAACAGATGTTTTTCAATTCAAAAGCTACAAGTAGAGTTGGAAAAATTGAAGATGGGAATACAATCATGGATTTTAGTTCTGAGGAAATAGAAAAAGGAATTTCCATGGTGCTGGGAGTTGGTAATTTAAAATGGAAAAATATGAAAGTGAATGTTTTGGATACTCCCGGATCAGCTGATTTTACCAGCGAGGAGATCTCAGCTTCTATTGCGGTTGAAAATCTGATGTATGTTGTAAATGCCACAGCGGGTTTTGAAGTTACTTTAGAAAGTTCTATTGAAAATTTGAATAAATACAATATGGCAAAAAGTATTATTGTGAATCGAATGGATAATGAAGGAGCTGATTTCTTTAAAACTCTTGAATCAATTAGAGAGAACTCCAATTTGAACCCGGTTCCAATTTTTATCCCAATCGGATCTGAACACCGCTTTGAAGGAATAGTTGATATTATTAAAGGTAAGGCCGTGATTAAAGGTAACAACACTGCTATCCCAGCTGATCTCACAGAAATTGTAGAGGAAACCAGAATGAGTCTGATGGAAGCTGTGGCTGAGAGTGATGATGAACTTCTGGAAAAATACTTCGAAGCGGGGGAGCTGACTAACGATGAATTATCCAGAGGAATAAAAAAAGCAATTGTCAAAGGTACCTTGATTCCTGCTTTTGCCTGTAGTGCAATCACAAATACAGGCGTTAATGAATTGTTGAATGCCATAGTTGAATATTTGCCGTCCCCAGCAGAAAAAAATGAATTAAAAATTTATAAAAACGGTAAAGAAGAAGTTATTCAGAATTCAGAAGATGGTGAATTACTGGCTTATGTCTTTAAGTCTTTCTCAGATCCCAATGTTGGTGATATAGCTTATGTGCGGGTATTCTCGGGCAGTATTAAAAGCGGTATGGATGTCTATATCCCGGAAAAGGATAGTAAAGATAAAGTGGGCAATATTGCCTTTGTACTTGGAAAGAATCGTAAAGATACAGAAGAGATTAATGCAGGTGATATTGGCGCTCTGGTTAAGATTAAGGTGGCCAGAAGTTTTAATACAATTGTTCCGGTTAATTCCAGAATAAGTTTTGGAGAAATAGAACTTCCTACACCAGTTTTCTGGCAGACCATCAAAGCAGTTAATCAGAGTGATGAAGATAAAATAGGAGCTGCCATTACAAAACTTCTGGATGAAGATCCTACTATGAAACTGGAAATGAATACAGAGACCAATGAAAATGTTCTGGCAGGAATTGGTGAACAGCAGATACTCTTACTTAAGAAAAAGTTGAAGTCCAGATATAAGATCGATGCCGAAATGCAGATGCCTTCAATACCCTATAAAGAGACTATTAAAGGGAAGGCGGATGTTAGCTACAAACATAAAAAACAATCCGGCGGCAGAGGCCAGTACGGAGAAGTATATTTCAGAGTTAATTCCAAACCCAGAGGAGAAGGGTTTGAATTTATTAATTCTATCGTGGGTGGAGTTATACCTACAAAATTTATTCCGGCTATAGAAAAAGGATTAAATGAAATAATGAAAAAAGGTATTGTCAGCGGTAATCCCATTGTCGATATAAGTGTAGATTGCTATTATGGTAGTTTTCACGATGTAGATTCTTCTGAAATGGCTTTTAAAATTGCTGCTTCCCAGGCTTTGAAAAAAGCATTTCAAGTTGCCAATCCAATTTTGCTGGAACCCATTCATGATCTGCAGATAACTGTCCCCGTTGAATATATGGGCGACGTAATGGGAGATATTTCCACCAGAAGGGGTAAAATACTCGGAATGGAGCAGAAAGGAAATAAGCAGATCCTGAATGCCCAGATGCCTCTGGCTGAATTATTTAACTACTATCCAAATCTTAAATCCTTAACCCAGGGAAGAGGTAAATTTACTCAGAAATTTTCTTTTTACGAAAAAGTTCCTGATGAAATAGCTGCAAAAGTTATTGCAGAAGCCAACAGTGAAGAATAGCTACTATTTTATATCAAATTATATATTATTTCTGTAGTCGGAGGTTATGATGTCAGGACATAGTAAATGGTCATCCATTAAGCATAAGAAAGGTGCTGCTGATGCTAAAAGAGGTAAATTATTTACCAAGATTGTAAAAGAGATCATAGTTTCAGCTCGGGAAGGCGGGGGTGACGCTGACTCTAATCCTCGGTTACGATTAGCAGTCTCCAATGCCAAAAGTGCCAATATGCCCAATGCAAATATTGAAAGAGCGATAAAACGCGGTACTGGAGAGATAGAGGGAGCAAATTACGAGCAACTTGTTTATGAAGGTTACGGGCAGAAGGGTATTGCTATTTTTATTGAAACACTTACAGACAATAAATTGCGTACAGTAGCTGAAATTCGTCATACTCTCTCTAAATATGGAGGAAGCCTGGCAGAATCAGGAGCAGTGGCCTGGATGTTTGTTCTGAAGGGTCAGATTGAAATAGCGAAAAATGAGATTGAAGAAGACGAGATGATGATGACTGCCCTGGAAGCGGGAGCAGAAGATGTTGAAGTGGAGGACGATATTTTTCTAATATACACTTCATATTCGGATTTGCATCAGGTAGTAAAAAATCTGGAGGAATCCGGTTATAATATTCAAAATGCCGAGTTAACCAGGATTCCCAAAAATACAATAAATGCTGATGATGTAGCTGATAAATTACTGAATCTGCTGGATAAAATTGAAGATCTGGACGATGTGCAAAAGGTTTATGCTAATTTTGAAATTTCTGATGATGTGATGGAGAGGATAACAGCCGATTGATAATTTTAGGAATTGATCCGGGCAGTAATTTTTGCGGATATGGAGTTCTTGAAATTGATAAAGGAAAAATTATTGCTGCCGGATGTGATGTCATTAAAATTAAAAAGACTTTGAAACTGGCAGAAAAACTGTATGAGATTCATAAAGGGATAAGTTGTATTATCAGTAAGTACAAACCTGATATTGCGGCGGTTGAATCTATTTTTTATGGCAAGAACATCAGTTCCGCCTTTACTTTAGGACATGCCAGAGGAGCTATATTACTGGCTCTGGCGCAGCAAGGAATTCCCATTACCGAATTTTCACCCCGTGAAGTAAAAAAATCTGTTGTAGGAAACGGAAATGCGTCCAAAGAACAGGTCCAATATATGGTGCAAAAGATTCTTAACCTGAAAAATGAACCTCGATCTCAAGATGCAACTGATGCGCTGGCCGTGGCTTTATGCCAATTTAATAAAGAGAGATTATAATATGTATTCTTATCTGGAAGGAGAAATAGCTGCAAAATCACCTTTACTGATGACTTTAGATTGCAATGGTATTGGCTATGAGATCAATATACCACTCAGCACATTTGATCAATTGCAGGATATCGGCAAAAAAACTCGCCTTTACATCCATTATTCTTTTAACGATCTGGACGGAGCCAGATTGTTTGGGTTCTATACCGAACAGGAGAAAAAGTTATTCAGATTATTGATCTCAGTATCTAAAATTGGGCCTAAACTTGGTTTGGCAATTCTTTCCGGATTGCCGGTTAAAGATCTGGTTTCTGCAATCCAAAGTGAAAATTCAGGTTTGATTTCCACAATTCCCGGTATAGGCAAGAAAACAGCAGAAAGACTGATAATTGAATTGAAAGATAAAGTAGCTGATCTGAGTGATGAAACTCCAGAGGTCTATAGCTCATCTGCAGCAGATATTTTTAAAGAAGCGGAATCTGCTTTAGTTACCCTGGGTTATAAGCAGTTTGAGATCAGAAAAGTAATAGCGGGACTTGTTAAGAATGAAGCTTATAGCTCTTCCGAAGAAGTTGTTAAAGCTGTTATCAAATCGTTATATCGAAAGAGAAAAATATGATGGATATAAGGTTTGAGGCCTATAAAATAATTCAGAAAGTATTACAGAAAAATATATTCTCCAATAAACTTCTCAAACAGATCAAGAAAAAATCGAAGGATTCAGAAGAAAATATCGATCTCCTTTACAAACTTGTAAAGGGAGTGATAAAACAGAACAAAAATCTTGATTATATTGTTTCCGAATACACAGATGATGAAAAATATAAAAATACTGACCTGAAAATTAAAATTCTGCTTTATTTAGCATTGTATCAAATACTCTATTGCAATAATATTCCGGATTATGCCGCTGTTGACGAATCTGTTAAACTGGCTAAGAAATTGTATGGAGATAAAGTAAGTAAATTTATTAATGCAGTTTTAAGGAATTATTTGAGGAATCCTGCCTTTACTTACCCTGAAAAATTAGAAGAAAACCTGGCTGTGCGCTATTCTTTTCCTGAAGAGCTGGTAAAAAAATGGCTTGAGCTCTGGGGAGAATCTTCTACCGAAGAGTTATGTAAGTTTTTTAACACTGAACCGCTGCTTAGCCTCAGAATTAACAATCATGCGACCAACAAGGAAAAGTTGATTAATTATTTTTCTCGAAGAGATATCGAACTCATACCTTCTACTGCTTCCAATAATGTTCTTATGACCGATAAACCTCGGGAAGTCCTAACCGATGTTGCTTTCTCAGAAGGCTATTTTTCAATTCAGGATGCTTCAGCAGCTTTAGTAGTGGAATTAATGAAACCGGCACCTCATGAATCAATTATCGACTTTTTTGCAGGTCCCGGAGGTAAAGCAACCTATATGTCGGAATTAATGGGAGATATGGGTGAAATTTTAGCGATCGATAAATTTCCTAACAAAATAAAAAAAATTAAACAAGCCATAGCCAGACTTCAATTAACCAATATTAATACCATAACTGAAGATGCTTTCAATTACGGTCCGGTAGCTCCGGCTTATGATAAAGTGCTGGTCGATGTTCCCTGTAGCGGGTGGGGTGTATTTCAGAAAAAAGCTGAATTGAGGTGGCAGGCAAATCAGGATATGCCCAAGTTATTAAAATTACAGGAAGCTGCCTTAAAAATGGGGAGCCAGTTCGTGAAACAAAATGGAATAATGATCTACAGTACCTGCACAATGAATCCAGCTGAGAATGAAGAGCAGGTGAACAGATTCCTGAAAAAAAATATAAATTTTGTAATAGATCCTGCCGCAAAATATGTTTCCCCAAAATTTGTTGAAAATAATTTTTTAAAAACATTACCTTTTAAACACAAAATTGACGGTTCTTTTGCAGCAAGGCTGAAAAGAATAGATTGAGGTTGATATGAAAACCAGATTTAAAGCTCTATTATTAACTCTTTTGATTTTGATCGGATTGTTCATTATCGGATTTGTCGGGATTAATATTTTTATGAAATTAATTGTTAGACATGGGAATGATGTAGAAGTTCCTGACCTGGTTGGAATGAATTTCAATGTTGCTGTAAAAAAATGTGATAATCTAAAACTTTATCTGGAGAAAATTGAGAATGTTCACAGCAATGATTTTGAAAAAGGACAGATAATTTCGCAAAATCCCCATCCGAATATTTTGACTAAACGTTACAGGACTATTGAGGTTGTAGTAAGCGAAGGACCAGAGATGGTTCGAATTCCCTATCTCTATAATCTGTCTGTTCTGGAGGCTAAATTGAAACTGGAAAGTGCTGGATTGCTTTTGGGAGAAAAAAAATATCGGTATTCTGATCTGGTGGAAGCCGATAAAATTATTTATTCTGAACCTATGGCTGATGATCTGATAGCCAGAAAAAGTGAAGTAGCTGTTGCTATCAGTCTGGGTAAATTGGAAAATTCCAGCAACAGCGACAAGTGGAGAGATCTTTTAGATAAGGAATAACCCAAATAAATCCTTGATTTTTTCACTGTTCAAACAATGCAAGATAGTAGGAAAATACAATAATAAATAATTTTTTTTTGCCCATTTGTTTCAAGCTTAAATTTGAAAACTTGTAACTTATTGTATTATAAGGAATTACGATAACTAATTGCGTAAAACTTTTTAGGCTGTAAAAACTGCTAAGTTTCTGCAAATAAAATAATTGACACATATCTTGCCGATGCTGTTATAGTCCCTGATTAATCACTAATAAACGTGTGAAAAAATATGATAAAAAGAGGGTTTTCTTATGAATGATTCAAAATACACAGCCAAAAATATAAAAGTCCTGAAGGGCTTGGAAGCTGTAAGGAAAAGACCGGCGATGTATATTGGCGGAACGAGTGAAAGAGGTCTTCATCATCTGGTATATGAAGTAGTTGATAACAGTATTGATGAAGCTCTGGCCGGAAGGTGTGATGAAATATCCATAACATTGAATGAAGATGGCAGTTGTTCAGTAGAGGATAATGGAAGCGGAATACCTGTTGATATGCATAAAGGAGAGAAAGTTTCTGCTTTACAGGTGGTGATGACAGTTTTACATGCTGGCGGAAAATTCGATAAAAAATCTTACAAGGTTTCCGGGGGGCTGCATGGAGTTGGTGTTTCTGTGGTTAACGCGGTTTCCAAAAAGTGTGTTGTCGAAGTTTACCGAGATGGTAACATATATTCTCAGGAATATGCAAAAGGAATACCGGTTACTGAAGTTAAAAAAATTGGTAAAACTACTAAAAGAGGTACCAGAACAACTTTTTATCCGGATGACACGATCTTTGAGACAGTAGTATTCAGTTTTGATTATCTATCAGTTAGATTACGTGAACTCGCTTTTTTAAATAAAGGGATAAAGATCGTTCTTAAAGATGAAGTTACAGGTAAATCTCATAAATTCCAATATGCCGGAGGAATTAAATCCTTTGTTCAGTTTCTTAACGAAAATAAGAAGATTCTTTTTTCTGAACCAATTTATATTGGAGGTCTCAGAGATGAAATTGATTATGAAGTTTCGATTCAGTATAATGAAGGTTTTCAGGAGACGATCTATAGCTTTGCCAATAATATAAACACTATTGAGGGTGGTACACACCTGAGTGGTTTTAAATCCGGTTTAACCAGAGCAGTTAATACCTACATTAAAAACATTAATCTGCTGAAAAATGAGAAGGTCAGTCCCAGTGGAAACGATATCAGAGAAGGAATATGTGCTGTAATAAGTGTTAAGATGGGTGAACCTCAGTTTGAAGGTCAGACTAAAACCAAACTGCAAAATTCGGAAGTAGAAGGGATAATCAACTCAGTTGTATATGAAAAACTGATGGAGTTTTTCGAAGAGAATCCTGTTGAAGCAAAAAATATCTCCATGAAAGCAATTCTAGGAGCCAGATCCAGGGAAGCAGCACGGAAAGCCAGAGAACTGACCCGCCGGAAATCCGTTCTGGAAAGTGGTAGTTTACCAGGTAAATTAGCTGACTGTTCCATCCAGGATCCTACCCAAACCGAAGTTTTTCTGGTAGAGGGTGATTCTGCGGGAGGATCTGCCAAAATGGGCCGTGATAGAACATTTCAGGCCATTCTTCCTCTCTGGGGCAAAATGCTTAATACGGAAAAAGCCAGAATTGATAAAGTTTTGAATAATGATAAGATCCAGCCCATTATCCTAGCTCTTGGTGCCGGGATCGGAGATGAGTTCGATGTAAGCAAATTAAGGTATAATAAGATAATAATTATGGCTGATGCTGATGTTGACGGGCAGCATATTGCAACTTTGCTGCTTACTTTTTTCTTCAGATATATGAGACCCTTAATTGAGTATGGGCATATTTATATTGCCAGACCTCCATTATTTCTGATAAAAAAAGGTAAAATGAAAAAATATGTCTATAGCGATAAAGAGAGAGATAGTATCCTGGCAGAATTTGATTACAAAGGTGTTACGATTCAACGTTACAAAGGTTTGGGTGAGATGAATGCCGAACAGCTTTGGGAAACTACCCTGGATCCGGAAAAGCGAATCCTTACTTCTGTAAAAATAGATGATGCCATTGAAGCTGATAGAATATTCACAATTCTAATGGGTGATGAAGTGGAACCACGTAGAGAATTTATCGAATCTAACGCTGAATACGTTACTGTCGAAGTCTAATGGAGGAAAAATGATTCATGACAGATCAAGAATAGAATTAATTGAAATTGAAGATGTTTTAAAGAAAGCTTATTTAGAATATTCAATGAGCGTGATTGTATCCAGAGCACTGCCGGATGTTAGAGATGGCCTTAAACCTTCCCAGCGTAGAATTTTATATGCCATGAATGAGCTTAATCTTACTCCGGGTAAAGGTTTCAGGAAATGCGCCAAGATAGCAGGTGATACATCTGGAAATTACCATCCTCACGGGGAACAGGTTATTTATCCCACTCTTGTTAGAATGGCACAGCCCTGGAGTTTAAGATATCAGCTGGTTGACGGGCAGGGAAATTTTGGATCTCAGGATGGAGACCCTCCGGCTGCCATGCGTTATACGGAGGCAAGATTACAAAAAGCAGCAGTAGATCTGATGGAAGACCTTGATAAAGAAACTGTTGATTTTAATGCCAATTATGATGATACCAGAAAAGAACCATCTGTATTTCCTTCTAAATTTCCCAATTTGATCGTAAATGGTTCTTCAGGTATTGCGGTTGGAATGGCTACCAATATGGCACCTCATAATATCATGGAAGTATGTCAGGGTATCAATGCTCTAATTGATGATCCTGAAATGGATCCTCTGTCTCTGAGAAAATATATTTCAGGACCAGATTTTCCAACTGGCGGTTATATAATTGGTAAACAAGGGATCAATGATTATTTTTTGACCGGACACGGCAGGGTGGTCCTCAGGGGTAAAGCTTCCATAGAAACAAAAAATAATGGTGCAGAAGCAATTATAATAACAGAAATACCCTATCAGTTAAATAAGACTATCCTGATTGATAAAATAGTACAACTGGTTAAGGATAAGAGGATTGAAGGTATCAGTGATATCAGAGATGAATCCGGAAGACAGGGTATGAGACTGGTCATATCTGTTAAGCGATCTTCAGAAGCTTCCTCGGTACTGAATAAATTGTATAAGTACTCCCAGTTGCAGTCAAGTTTCAGTGTTAATAACAGATGCCTTGTTAACGGAATACCTAAAGTTCTGAACCTGAAGGAATTGATACAGGAATACATCAATTTCAGACATGATATAATTGTTAGAAGAACTCAGTTCCTGTTAAGTAATGCTGAGAAAAGGCTGCATATTCTGGAAGGTTATCGAATTGCACTTGATCATATTGATGAAGTGATCGCAATGATACGGGCTTCTAAAACGGTAGCAGATGCCAGTACTAATCTGCAGGAAAAGTTCGGTTTATCGGAAATTCAGGCTAAAGCGATCCTGGAAATGAGATTACAGAAACTTACCGGACTGGAAAGAGATAAGGTGGAAGAAGAATATAACGAGATTCTAAAAACCATCAAAAAATTGAATAATATTCTTGAAAATAGATCTGTTCGAATGAAAATCATTAAAAAAGAAGTCAGCGAAATTGCAGAGAAATATGGTGATGACAGACGATCAGTTATTCTGGACGGTTCTTCTGATATTGAGACGGAAGATATGATCGCAGATGAAGAAATGGTCGTAACCATATCACACGAAGGTTATATTAAGAGATTGCCGGTTGATACTTATCGAAAACAGGGTCGGGGTGGAAAAGGTTTATCAGGTTCAAATTTGAAAGAAGAAGATTTTATTGAGAACATTTTTATCGCTTCTACCCATGCTTACATCCTATTCTTTACGAATCTTGGAAAGTGTCACTGGTTGAAAGTGCACAAAGTTCCTAAAGTTGGGAGACTGGCTCGAGGTAAAGCTATTGTTAATCTGTTGCAGCTGGAAAGGGAAGAAAAGATCGAGGCTTATGTTTCGGTGAGAGATTTTGAACTTCCGCATTATGTAACGATGGTAACCAAAAAAGGAGTTGTAAAGAAATCGGAGTTGAAAGCTTTTTCACATCCCAGGATAAACGGCATAATTGCCATCAAACTGATGGAAGGAGATCAGCTTATTGATGCAATTATCACCGAGGGAAATAACGACATAATTCTGGCCACCAGCCATGGTTATGCCAACAGATTCAACGAAACTGATGTTCGTTCCATGGGACGCAACTCGCAAGGCGTTAGAGGTATAAGTCTTCGTGAAGGGGACAGGGTTGTAGCAATGGTAGTTGTTAAACGGGAAGGAACGTTGTTGGCAATAAGCGAGAATGGTTATGGTAAGCGATCTGAGATAAGTAATTATAAAAAGACTCGAAGAGGTTCCAAAGGCGTAATAACTCTAAAAACCACAAAAAGGAATGGTGAACTGATAGCTTTGATCGAGGTTGTAGACAATGACGACCTGATGATAGTTACCAGAGCTGGCATGATCATTAGGCAGGCAGTGAATAAGATAACTGTGATCGGCAGGAATACACAGGGTGTGAAACTTATTGAATTGAACAAAGATGACAAGGTCTACGACATAACCAGAATTCCGGCAGAAGAAGAAGAGGAACTTGAAGAAATACTTTCCGAAATTGAAAATCCTGTTGAAAAACCGGTAGAAGAACTAAAGGAATTGACGGAAGAAGAAGTGATTAACAACATTCCGGATACAGATCTGGAGGATGAGTAATTGAATTCAGTAAAAGTAATACTTCTGATGAGCCTGGCAGTGTTTTTGTCTGGTTGTACAACTTTGTATCTACCTGTAGCATCAGAAAATATTACTGTGTCAGAAAGTTATGGAATAATTAAAACTGCTGAATTTACCTTAGCTGTTGCGAATAAGTTATGGGTAAAAGAACCGCAGGAACTGACTGATTATTTCATGACCTTCTATATTACCGTAAGAAATAAAACTGCTGAAAAAATTCCAATCAGCCCAGAAGACCTGAGTTTGCTGGATGAATATGGAAATCAATATGACATTGTCTTACCCGGACAAGTCATGAATCTGCTTATGCCTGAAGATATTATTTTTGATAGAAATTTTCTCTTCGAAGAAGAGGATGATCAGGTTTATGAAAACTGGAAAGAAGCAAAAAATAATCTTATTATGGAATCTTTCAATTTTGGGACTATACTGCCGAATGCACAGAAAACGGGATATCTTTTTTTCCCCAAGCTGAAATCTCAGAATAAACAATGTAAATTAATTTTCCAGGGACATCAAATTGATTTCGTAAGAGAGTAACTACTCTTTCTGTAAATTAGAATAATAAATGAGCCTGTTCATTTTGAGCAGGCTTTTTTACTTTTGACAAATAAAAACTATACAATTTTCTGGTTTTTGTATTATTTAAAATAATTGGAGATACCTATGTTAGATTTTATCGGAGATAAAAAGAGGACTATTTATGCGGGACATGTTCGTTTAAATCAAGTTAATCAATCAGTTCAGGTGATGGGCTGGGTTCACAGACGCCGTGACCTGGGAGGGTTGATATTTATTGATCTACGCGATGTAACAGGATTGATTCAGATTGTGTTCCGACCTGAAAACCCTAAAGCGCACAAAAAGGCAGGTGTTCTCAGAAATGAATATGTAATTGCTGTTAAAGGTAAGATAATTCCCCGCGATGCCGGAAATATCAATCGAACGCTACCAACCGGTGAAATTGAAATAGAAGCAGATGAACTTCTTATTTTAAATGACTCGGAACCTTTGCCAGTTCAGATAAATGAAAATATTCTGGCAGAAGAAAATCTCCGTTTGAAATTTCGCTATCTTGATCTGAGAAGAGAAAAACTGAAAAAAATAATGCTGTTGAGACATGAAGTAGTTTTTGCCATCAGGGAGTTTCTGAATCAGAAAAATTTTTATGAGATCGAAACACCGATTTTAATGAAAAGCACTCCAGAAGGCGCACGTGACTATCTGGTTCCCAGTAGAGTACACCCGGGGCAATTTTTTGCCCTACCCCAATCTCCTCAGATCTATAAACAGTTGCTGATGATCTCAGGATTGGATCGCTATTTTCAGATTGCCAGATGCTTCAGAGATGAAGATCTTCGAGCTGACCGACAACCCGAATTTACCCAGCTCGACCTGGAAATGAGCTTTGTTACACCTGATGAAATTTTTAGCATAATCGAAGAATTATTTCACTATATCTTTAAAAAAACACTTGGAATTGAGCTCAAGATTCCCTTTCCCAGATTGAAATACTCCGAGGCAATGAACAGATTCGGTATTGATAAACCGGATCTTCGTTTTGGCCTGGAATTGATAGATCTGTCGCGGGAATTGTCCCGGTCAGAATTTAAAGTCTTCAACTCGGCATTAGCTGCTCAAGGTAGTGTTCGCTGTATTGTCGCTCCGGGATGTGCTGATTATTCGCGGAAAAAAACTGATGAACTCGTTGATATTGCCCGCCATCTGGGGGGTAAAGGTCTTGCTTTTACAAAAGTTGATAAAACAGGGCTTCATTCGGGGATCAGTAAATTTCTTAGTGAAACTGAAAAAGAGAAGATCATGGCAAAAACCGGTGCTAAAGCAGGTGATCTTATATTGTATGCGGCGGACAGCAATAAAATGGTTTTTAAAATTCTGGCAGGAGTCAGAAATCATTTTGGCAAAGTGTTGAAATTATACGATAAGAATGAATTCAATTTAGTCTGGATAACCGATTTTCCCTTATTTGAATATAACGATGAGGAAAAGCGCTGGGAAACTGCCCATCATATGTTCACTCTCCCCAAAGAGGAACACATGTCCTATTTTGATAAAGCAGAGGACTATGGAAAAATAGAAGGTCAGCTTTACGATCTGGTCTGCAATGGAATTGAACTTTCTTCCGGAAGTATTCGTTGTCATCGACTTGATATTCAGAAAAAAATATTTGATGTGCTTGGTTTCAGTGAAGAGGAGCAGGAA
>LKUH01000202.1 GCA_001412425.1 Candidatus Cloacimonas sp. SDB | reverse complement strand
CTTCTCCGTATCATCTCTTTCACTAATTGCTCCTACTGGACAAACGGCAGCACACTGCCCGCATTGTACGCAGACAGCATCAGCTAAAATATCTCCCTGTCCAGGTGCAATAATCGTATCAAAACCCCTTGCTCTCGGACCTAACGTTCCTACCATCTGAACTTCCTGGCAAGCAGTAACACATCTTCTACATAAAATACATTTATTGGGGTCCCTAACTATTCCAGGGGTACTTTCGTCCAAGGGTAATTTATCTTTAACAGATTGAAATCTTACTTCTCTAATCCCATATTCATCAGCAAGTTTTTGTAATTCACAATTTTGGTTTCTATCACAGGTATTGCATTCCCAGGGATGAGAAGATAACAATAATTCTAAAACTGTCTTCCTGGCATTTCGTACTCTTTTATTATTGGTTTTAACTTTCATGCCGTCCCGTACTTCGGTTACACAGGCTGGTTGTAAGGCATTTGCCCCCTCTACTTCTACTACACATACCCTGCAAGAACCTGGATTTTGTAATCCTTCCAGATAGCAAAGTGTTGGAATATTTATTCCAAGTCTTTTAGCAGCATTAAGAATAGTGGTTCCTTTTTCTACTTCTAAAGGCATGTTGTTTATTTCAATTTTAACTCCCATTTGTAACTCCTTTATTAATCTTTATTACTTTAGGAATAATACACAACTTTCTCTTTATACTCTCGGGTTGGTGGATTTTGTTTTTTATTTAAATCAACACCTTCCAACAATTCGTCTTCAAAATACTTTAAAGCTGACAGAATAGGCTGGGCAACTGATTGTCCCAATGGGCAAAAAGCCGTCAATTTTAAAAGATTGGCAACTTCTCTCATATTCTCTAATTCATCATAATAACCATTCTTTTTCTTTAATCTAGAACAGGCTTCATATAAATAATTTGTTCCAATCCTGCAAACAGAACATTTTCCACAAGATTCATGAACAAAAAATTTCATACAGCTGCCCAAAAAATCAGCAACCGAGACAGAATTATTCATTATTAACAATGCCCCTGAACCAAGATTATGACCCAATTTCTGCAATGATTGATAGTCCAGAGAGGTATCCAATAATTGTTCTGAAAGAATATCTCCTGCTGTCCCACCTATCTGAGCCATTTTAAAGATTCCGGAAGAAATACCTCCAGCATAGTCATAAATTATTTCTCTTAAAGTAATACCAATAGGTACCTCTATCAAACCAGGCCTATTAACATGCCCTAAAACGGTATAAACTTTTGTACCAGGCATATCCTCTGTCCCAAAACGTCTAAACCATTCAACGCCGTTGATTAAAATAGAAGGAACATTGGCAAGTGTTTCCACATTATTAATGAGAGTAGGTTGTTGTAAAAATCCCTGCTGAGCTGGATAGGGGGGTTTCATACGTGGCTCTCCTCGATATCCTTCCATAGAACTTAATAAAGCAGTTTCTTCTCCGCATACATATGAACCTGCTCCAATCTTAATCTTAATATCAAAATTAAAACCCGAACCAAATATATCTCTTCCCAAAAGACCTATTTCTTTTGCCTGTTTAATAGCCTTTTGCAAGCGTTCTATTGATAATTTATATTCTCCTCTAATATAGATATATCCTAATTCAGCTTCTACTGCATAGCCAGCGATTGTCATTGCTTCAATTACTTTATGAGGATCACCTTCCATGATCAACCTATCTTTAAAGGTACCAGGTTCTCCTTCATCAGCATTACAAATAACATACTTGGGATATTTCTTTTCTCCAAAGGTAAAAGACCACTTTAAACCTGTAGGAAATCCGGCTCCACCTCTTCCTCTTAAACCTGATTTTTTAATAATTTCAATGATTTCTTCTGGTGATTTTTCTTGTAAAACGTAACCCAATGCTTCATACCCACCTACGCCAATATATTCGTTGATGTCTTCCGGGTTGATTTTGCCACAATTATCCAAAACAATTCTTCCATGGTACTGGGTTTTTCGGGAATCATATTCAAGAAATCTAAAATCTTCTGATAGTGTCTCTGATAATAATTTCTTCTGATATGGTCTTCCTTTTACAAATCTCTCCTGTATAAAATCTTTTACATCTTCCTCAGACAAATCGGCATATAATTCGCCTCCAGGGAAAACACCTACTATGACTCCCTTATTTGTAGGGCCAATACTCCCTGTTTCAATTACCTTGACTTCGTCTGACAGGCCTTGGTGAGATAATTCAGTAATTAGTTTTGTCTTAACCTGTCTGGCACCAGATAAAACGGTATTACTGTCAATCCCCACTAAGATTTGGGCAATACTCTTGTCATTCATTTCTATTTGCCCTCCTTCTTCTTGATCTGTTTTATAATTGTCTTTATCTTCTCAGCTGTCAGATGTCCATAAACAGAATCATTAATCATTACAGCAGGAGCAACTGCACAGATACCCAAACA
>LKUH01000201.1 GCA_001412425.1 Candidatus Cloacimonas sp. SDB | reverse complement strand
AAAAAAGGAAGGTATAATGGATTTTGAAGCTATTACAAACAAATTTTTAGAAATGGTAATATTCTACGGCCCCAAATTGATCGTAGCTGTATTAACACTTGTTATCGGTCTTTGGATCATCAATGTTCTGCTTAAAGTCATGTTCAAAAGATTGAGTAAATCTGGGCAAGACATAACTTTGATCAATTTCATTAAAAGCATAGCAGGTATTGCACTGAAGATTATGCTGTGGATTACAGTGATCTCAATGCTTGGGGTAAAAATGACCTCCTTTATCGCAGTCCTCGGTGCTGCAGGTTTAGCAGTTGGACTTGCTTTACAGGGAAGTCTGGCAAATTTTGCCGGTGGCGTACTTATTATGTTATTTAGACCTTTCAAAGTGGGAGATTTTATCAGTGCTCAGGGGCACATGGGTACCGTAAATTCAATTCAGATCTTCAATACAATTCTTAAAACTGTGGATAATAAAACAATCATAATTCCTAATGGGAATTTAGCTAATTCGGATATGATCAATTTTTCTACTGAATCAACCCGGCGTGTTGATCTTTCTTTTGGAATTTCCTATGAAGATGATTTCCAGAAAGCGAAAAAAATAATTAATGAGCTCATCGAAAAAGATGAACGCATATTTAAAGATCCACCTCCCTTTGTCAGAGTGGGTGAATTAGCAGACAGTTCAGTTAATATAACTGTAAGAATCTGGGCAAATGCAGCAGATTACTGGGGAATACATTTTGATCTGATCGAAAATGTTAAATCTGAATTTGATAAGCAGAAGATTTCTATTCCCTTCCCGCAAAGCGATGTTCATTTATACAATCACAGCAAATAGGATATGCTAGAACTTGAATTGAGAACAGAAAAATTATGAATAAAATCGTTAAAGGCTTTGCCAGTGATAATAATTCCGGAGTTCATCCTGATATACTGAAATCGATTTCCAGAGTTAATGCTGGTCATGTTATAGCCTATGGTGATGATCCTTATACAGCATCAGCCCTTAAAGTAATGAAACAGCATTTCGGTAATGAAGCAGAAATTTTTCTGGTTTTTAACGGAACAGGGGCTAATGTCCTTAGCTTTAAAGCAATAAGTCACTCTTTTAATTCGATTATTTGTGCTGAAACCGCTCATATAAATGTCGATGAATGTGGGGCACCAGAAAAATTTACCGGGTGCAAATTGCTCTCCATTCCAACTTCAAATGGGAAAATTACTGTCGATCAGATCAGGAAGTATATGCATGGAATAGGTTTTGAACATCATTCTCAACCAAAGATAATCTCCATCACTCAGGCAACAGAAGTTGGAACGGTTTATACTGTTGAAGAAATAAAAATGCTCGCTGAATATGCTCACAGTAACCAGTTATTTCTTCATATGGACGGTGCCAGACTCTGTAATGCAGCAGTTAGTCTTGGAACCGGACTGTATGATATTTCCGGTGGGGCGGGGGTGGATGTGCTCTCTTTTGGTATTACCAAAAATGGTGCTATGATGGGAGAGTCAGTTATTTTCTTTAATAAGAAATTAACAGCGGAATTCAAATATTATCGCAAGCAGGCAATGCAGCTGGGCTCAAAGATGCGTTACATGGCGGTTCAATTTGAAACCCTGCTGCAAAATGATCTGTGGAAAAAAAATGCACTGCACGCTAATAAAATGGCACAATTACTGAAAGAGAAACTGCAAAAAATTCCTCAGATCAAAATAACACAAAATGTTGATACTAACGGAGTTTTTGCTATCATTCCCCCAAACAGTATAAAAAAAATACAGGATA
>LKUH01000200.1 GCA_001412425.1 Candidatus Cloacimonas sp. SDB | reverse complement strand
TTGTTTTTTGGATTAGCCAATTTTATACCTGTAGCAACAGTCAACGCCCTACCATGAGGTGTTCTTATTGTCGGAAAGTTTAAATAGACTGGCAGACGTCCAGCACAGCCAATAGCACATACCATAACTGTTTCTGACTGATTTAATCCTAATTTATCGACTGCCCTTATCATAGAAGCCCAAGCAATTCCATGAGTACATCCGGGACAGGCAAAATGTGGCATTTGATCTAGCCGTAAATATTTATCTAATTTACCCATTAATTATCCTCCTGAGTGATAAACTTTTATTAAAAATAAAACTACACATGTTCTTTAATCTTATTATAAATTTCATCAACCGTGATCGATCTACTACAAATTTTATTAAATTGAATGACTTCTGCTTTACCTTCTACAGAAGCCCTAACCATGATAGCAACTTGTCCTAAATTCATCTCAACAACAATTATTTTATCAACTCTTTCTGCAACTTCTCCGATTTCTCTTTCTGGAAATGGCCAGAGCGTAATAGGTCGTATCAATTCAACCTCAATGCCATTTTTCTTGGCTTTTTCTATTGCTCCTCTTGCAGGTCTTGTTACTACTCCATATGCTAATACTGCAATTTTTGCTTTATCATTCTTTATTTGTTCTACCCGTACAATATCATCATAGTACTTATCAAGTTTTGAGTTTATTCTAGTAATACAAGCTTCAATTACATCTGGTGCCAAATTAGGGATACCATTTTCGGCGTGTATCATCCCTGAAATGTTATATCGATACCCTTCCCCTAAAGGCGGTAATACTGGTATCTCTGATTCATCTATATCATATGGTAAATACTTATTCTGGGGCTTGGCATCTTTTCTTCTATTAATTATTTTTATTTCCCCAGCTTCCGGTAGTTCTACACTTTCGCGCATATGAGCTAAAATTTCGTCACTAAATAAAACTACTGGAACCATATATTTTTCAGCAAGATTAAAAGCCTCAATAGTCATATCAAAACATTCTCTGACACTTGAGGGGTAAATTACTATTCTTGGACTTTCACCATGTGAACCCCATTTACTTTGCATGATATCACCTTGCTGTGGTTTAGTAGCTCCTCCAGTACTAGGGCCAACTCTCTGGGCATTATAAATAACTATTGGTAATTCAACCATTGCAGCGTAACCCAAAAGCTCCTGCATTAAACTAAATCCTGGTCCACTTGTAGCGGTAATTGCTTTCTTACCTGCAGCAGAAGCACCAATAATTGTACCAATACTTGCTAACTCATCTTCCATTTGAATAAATCTTCCACCATACGAAGGCAATTTTCTTGCCAAAATCTCAATTGTTTCTGTTGAAGGAGTTATTGGATAACCAGCGCATACTTTTACTCCTGCAATAAGGGCTGCCTCAGCTACAGCTTGATTGCCTTGCATTAATTTTTTATTTCTCATTATTATCCTCCAATTCTATTGCTAAATCAGGACATCGTAACTCACATAGGCGACATCGAATACAGGCTTTTTCATTAACGACAACTGGATATCCGTCATCATCTTTCCCCAAAACATCTTTTGGACACAAGTCAATACAAATACCACATCTCTTACACCATTCTTTGTTAATATGAATAAATGACATTACTATTCCCCTTTTTAAATTTTTGTTCTTA
>LKUH01000199.1 GCA_001412425.1 Candidatus Cloacimonas sp. SDB | reverse complement strand
TGAATAAATCTATATTTTCTTTCCTTCCTTCTAAAACATCAATAGCTTGATTGATTAATTCATTATCTATAAACGAGGTAAAATTATTTTCCTGATTCCTATTACAAAAATATGCTTCACCTTTTTTAAGCTTAGGTTTCATAAAAATCTTGGTTAGATCTAGATTTTTTGCTTTCCAGTGATTTACTTCTTTACTAAACTCAATCCTATCCAGCTGTCCAACCATTTCGTTAAAATTTCTAAAACCCAATTCAGCCATAATCTCCCTGGCTTCCTGGGCAATAAATCTCATAAAATTGATAAGATGTTCTGGCTGGCCTTTGAAATTCTTTCTTAAAATCTCATTCTGAGTCGCAATTCCCATCAAACAAGTGTTCATATGGCATTTACGCATTAACACACATCCTAAGGTAACAAGTGATACAGTGCCAAAACCAAACTCTTCCGCTCCCAGCAATGCTCCAATGACAATATCCCTTCCCGTTCGGAGTTGACCATCAACCTGTAAACGTACACGATCTCTAAGATTATTTAAAACAAGAGTCTGTTGTGTCTCTGCCAAGCCAATTTCCCAGGGAATACCAACATGCTTTATCGAAGAAAGAGGAGAGGCTCCAGTACCTCCATCACCACCACTAATAAGGATTGTATCTGCTTTACCCTTTGCAACTCCTGCTGCTATGGTACCAACTCCGACTTCGGAAACTAGTTTTACGGATATGCGTGCTTTTGGATTTGCATTTTTTAAATCAAAAATTAGCTGTGCCAAATCCTCAATCGAATAAATATCATGATGAGGTGGGGGAGATATTAACATAACTCCCGGGGTTGAGTACCTAACTTTTGCTATAACTTTATTAACTTTATATCCCGGGAGTTGGCCACCTTCACCCGGCTTTGCCCCTTGAGCCATCTTGATCTGCAACTCTCTAGCATTAGTTAGATAGTGACTGGTTACACCAAACCTTGCTGAAGCAACCTGTTTGACCATACTTGTTCTATTATCACCATTAGCTAATAAATTAAATCTTTCTTCATCTTCACCACCTTCACCTGAATTACTGCTAGCTCCGATTCGATTCATAGCAATAGCCATAGTTTCATGTGCTTCTTTACTGATACTGCCAAAACTCATCGCAGAAGTTGTAAATCGCTTCATAATAGCTTCTACATTTTCTACTTTTTCGATAGGTATTGGTTTCTTCTTTTTAAAATCAAAGATACTTCTTAAAGTACATAAACGATGATTCTGATTATTGATTAATTGTGAATATTCCTTATATAAAGAGTAATCTCCACTCCTAACCGCTTTTTGTAAAGCTACAATGGCTTC
>LKUH01000198.1 GCA_001412425.1 Candidatus Cloacimonas sp. SDB | reverse complement strand
CCGCCTTCGGCTGCTTCCTGATATTTCTGTTTTCCTATCATTGCCACATTTGCCATACCTGCAGCCATAGCTGCCGCTGCTGCTGCGATAGCCAGACCCGGTCCAATTACCGGAAGACCAACCATCGCTTTGTAAGCTGCTGTTGCCGATGAATAGGTATCCACCAGAGCTTGAGCCATCGACATAGCTTTCCAGATCTGAAAACCTTTCTTGCCGAATGCTTGCGCTGCTTTGGCAATATTACCAAACATACCGGAGAAGCCTTGCACAGCCTTCTGCTGGTAGGTTTCTCTAATTCTTTCTTTAGCTGCTTCGATCTGCTCGGTTATCTGCTCCTCTGTAAATCCAGCCTCGATCAATTTTGCTTTTTTGCGGTCATAATAGTCTTCAATAGCTGACATCTCAGATTCATAAGTTTTAAGCGCATATTCTTCAGATCTGGAATGAAATTCATCCCGAATCGCTTCCAGTTCCTGTTCATGCTGGCGGACTCTGGCTTCTTCTTCCTGAGCTTCAGTCTCTTTCTGCTGCTGGTATTCCTGCCTGATCCGCTTATCTTCATTGGCATAGAATGTTCTGATATTCTTTAATGTTTCTTCACTGACTTTGAGAGCTTCAGCTCGCTTGAGTTCCGCTTCTTTTTCTGCATCAAGTTGAGCAATTCTGCGTTCCAAAGCATCTTCAATAGCCAACAGGGAATATTGATTTTCTATTGCTATTCGTTTATCGGTTTCGGATTGAATTGCATCGGAAAGCTGTTTTTCCAGAGACTGCCATTTCTGATAGGCAGACAGTTTATCTTTGATGGTAGCACCGTTGATTTCTTTGATATCCTCATAGGCTTTTTGGGCATTATCAACCCTGAACCTGAGTAATCTTATTCCTTCATAAGTATTCTCACGTTCAATGCGAAGCTTGCCGGAATGGTATTCCTCGATTGCCTTCATATCATCATCAAAAAGTTTCTTTCTTAGAGCAATCTCAAGTACCATCAAATTCCGTTCTTCTTCAAAAGCTGCCCATGAAGCATCGTCATCATGAGCATCCAAAGCTTCATCATACTTCTTTCTGGCTGCAAGGATAGCTTCTCCGATCTCTTCGTATTGACGTTTGGCTTCTTCATAGCTGAGAGATTCTACTTCCTTCCTGCTTATCCTGATCAGCTCATTAAAATCGGTCATATTGGCGATCAGATCATCCATCTTGGTTTTAGCATCCTGAGCCTGTCTTTTATAACGAGCCAGAGCATCTTCGGCATTATTGGTTTCCACTGCGGAAGCTGCGAAGGCAAAGCCGGCAGCGGTTAATCCTCCCACTACCAGAGAGATAATGCCCACAACAGGATTTATTGCTGTTTTAAGGGCAATAATAGCTGTGGTGAGAATCGTGATCGCTGTGGTTACAGCTCCGATGATTGGGATAGCGATAGCCAATCCGGTCACAAAACCTTTCACTGTGGGAGTGAGTTTATTATACCATGTGAATAATGCTTTTACACCTTTCAGAAGTGGAGTTATCAGAACATTGAGCATATCGCCAATCTGCTCTTTTATATCTCCCCATGTGTTTTGGTTCTGCAGTCTCAGATCTGCCAGAGCAGAAGATACACCGCCATAATCTTCGGAAAGCTTCTCTACAAGATAACTCACTCCTTCCTGAGCTAATCTGGTTTTATCAAGCTCGATACCGTATCTACCCAGCATGGAAGTATTACCATTTATAGCTCTACCCATCAAATCAAAGGCAGAAGATATGGTCATTCCGGTGGAAGCGTTAGCATCTGCAAAATCGATCAGAAGTGGAGAGAGCAGTTTAACTTCAGTTGAAGTCAATTTATATGTTTGAGCCAGTTTTGCCATCAGTGGCAGCAGTTCTTCATCACCATGATTTGTGATTGATTGTAATCCTGTTGCCAGTGTCCTGATCTCGGAAGCCTGATCCTTGAAAGCAATATTTACCAATGTTACAGCTTGTCTCTGTTTCAGTGATGCGTTTAGAAAGTCATTGGCTTTGCCGATAACACCATCAACCACAGTTTTCAAGGACTGCAGGTTAATCATCACATCACGAATGGTAGCCAGAGCAGTCTGGGCATCCATTCTTATGTTGGAAGGAGTCTCTGCTTTTACCTTGAGGTTATCTACCTGACCTTCTACATCAGCTACTGCACCTTTGGCATCTCCATTCTCAATGATGATCCTGAACTTCAGAGATGCCATCAGTAATTCCTGATAATAATTTCCGTTTTAGGTTTAGAAGCACCTGAAAGTGAGTAGAGAGTTTCTACATTCTCTATCTTGAAGCTTTTATATAACTCTCGGATATAAGGATGGTCATTGTAGGATAACAGCCACTTGCCTTTGATTGATTTGAGAAGCTGGTTTAGTTCCTCATGCTCTTCAAAGCAGTCAGCGAGATCTCTTTCATACAGATTCTCATGCTCATAGTATGGAGGATCGATATAAAAAAAGCTTCTGGAGTTATCATACTTATTGATCACTGCATCAAAGCTGAGTTTTTCAATTACAACATCCTTTAATCTTTCTGCTGCCTGCTGGAGTTTATCTCCATTTCTAATGGGAAGCATCGATCTATGACCGCGAACGGCGAATGTCTTGGATAAACTACCGAAAGAGCATGCCAGTTTATAGTAGAAAACCATAGCTCTTTCAAAGTCTGTTCTCGGTTTCATATTCAGGAATTCAGTAAACAACTCTCTGGAAGCCATAAATTGCTCAACCTCAGTTTTAAAGGCATCTGGATGGTATTTCACATGTCTCCAGAAGTTGATCA
>LKUH01000197.1 GCA_001412425.1 Candidatus Cloacimonas sp. SDB | reverse complement strand
CTTTTTTGAATGGGATAATGTTTGATATTACAGAATTGAAAAATAATGAGCAGGCTTTACTGGAAGACCTTCAGCAGCTTAAAGAAGCTTCTCTGATGATGAATGAGTTATCACTTCCCTGTGCCATAAGCGCTTCTTCCGGGAAACTGCTTAAGGTTAATGCCGCTTTTTGTGAGTTGACCGGTTACCGGGAAAGTGAACTTCTGAAAGCGGATAACTGGCAGGATATTCTTACAGCTGAAGAAGGGCTGGAAGCGGAAGAGGAAATCCTGCAGCAGATGCTCAAACTGAAATCACACCAGAGATATCATAAACAACTTATCAGAGCTAACGGCGAAAAGATCAATATCCAGCAGGTCATTGATCCCTGTCCTGCTGGAGAACAGCAGACATATCTGATTTTCGCTTATGACAATACGGCTGAAATTGAAGTTGTTAATACTCTGCAAAAATCTGAAAGAGATCTGCTCAAAATTTTATCCAGCCTGCCGGAAAATGTTCTGGAACTTGATCAAAACGGTAATATTAAAGCAGTTCTTAGCTTCACTGCTACAGATAAATTTATTAATGATGAAAGTTTGACAGGTAAAACAATCTATCAGCTTTATACAAAAAAAGCCGCAGAAAATGTGCTGTCTTCTCTGCAGGAATGTCTGAAAAAAGCAAAAAATATCAATTTCAGGTTCAGTACGGAAATTGAGGAAACATCTTACTGGTATTCAGCACAGATGATATATAATACTGAAAATTCAGTTATTTTTATTACGGAAGAGATCACCAATAGTATAGAATTGGAAAATAAATATCATGAGGTTCTGGAAAGATATGAGAACAGTGTAGAAAATTGTCCGCTTCCCTATCTTACATTTGATACTGACTTGAATTTTCAATACCTGAATCCAGCTGCTCTGAAGCTGCTGAATATTGCTGATAAAGATCTGAATAAACTTGTTCCGGCAGATTTTGATCCCGAAAAAAGTGAATTAGTGGAAAGCTTGAAGCAGGTTCTACAGGGTAAAAACCTGATCAGTTTTCAACAACAGATACATGATTCCCGAAAGAAAAAGATCAACGTCCTCCATTATGCTTATCCTTTCCGTAATGAACAGGGTGAAATTAGAGGTATTAACAGTTTTTGGGTCAATATTTCAGACAAAAAGCTGATTGATCAGGAATTGCAGATCAAAACCCTGAACCTGGAAAAAACAGTTGATCATAAAATTGCAGATCTTGCCCTTGATCTGTCCGAATATAAAGCTTTCATACAGGGATTACATAAATTCGGTGTTTTCCGGGCAAGATTGACTGATACTGCAACGAATCAGGTAAAACTGGAGTTCAGCAATGAAGTTCTTTTCGACCTTCTGGAAACGGATAAAACCGATGACCTGAAAACTCTCTTCAGTAATTTACCTGAAAAAATATATCAAAATATCTTAAATAAACTGCAGCAGAAATCTGATCAAATAAATACTCAGGATCAGGTTTTTGAATTAACAGGTAAAAACGGTTCTGCAAAATTTATCAGAATCTATCTCGTTTTTTCCACAGTAAAATCAAATCAGAAAAGCTGCATTAACGGTATTGTTTTAGATGTGACCGAGCAGATAACTAAAGAAACGGAGCTGTCTCAAAAGCTGAAACTCATTGCTAAGTTCGAAAAGATCATCTCCGATTCTGCTCAGCCTTTTGTTTCTCTTTCCAGAGATATGAAATTACTAAATTATAATGCTGCTTTCCAGAAACTGACAGGATACAATGACGACGAAATGACAGCCTTGGATTGGAGTAAAACGATACCTTCAGCAGATGAACTGGAGAAAGAAGAAACATATTTCCAGGAAATTTCCGCCAAAGGAAAAACCGTTACCTACCAGAGAGATCTGATAACGAAGGATGGAAAAAGTATCTGGGTGGAAATAAATGCCCACTGCCAGGAAAACCGGGCAGGCAGGGAAGAAGAAGTTTATCTCTTCATAAATGATGTCTCACAGCAGAAAAATCTGCTACATAAGATGGAGCAGAAAGAGGCTGAATTTGATCAATTCTTGAAAAAACTACCCTTTGCGGTTTTAGTGATCGATAAACAGGATAAAATCAGACAATCAATCTCGCATTCATTGTCAGAAATTTCTGTCTTCCAGGAAAAACTGGCAGGGAAAAATCTGAATTCGGTTTTTTCTGCAGAAAATTTTACTTATATTAAGCAAGGTTTATCGGAATGCAGAACTTCAGGATCAAGCTGTAAACGGGAACTTAAGGTCAGCAGCGATAAAAAAATCTTCTGGCTGAAAATTGAGATCGTATCCCTTGATCAAGAAAACACCATGCTAATTATCGAAGAGATCACCCAACTAAAAGAAAGAGAAAAACTTGCCGGTGAAAAGCAGCTGAGAAACTACTTTGCAGCAACTCCTTCTGCTGTTTATGCTTATTCACCTGACTTCATTTTAACTTATATGAGTAAAGAATTCAGAAAAATGCTGCAGATCCCAGATGATGCCGAAGATATCAAGTGGTCCGCTCTACTGGCGAAAAATCCCCGGAACAAAATTTCACTTGAAATGGCAGAAAAGGCCTTAAAAAGCGGCATTCCAGCCCAAAGTAACCGAATTGAATTAGAAAAAACTGATGGCTCCTATTTTCCGGTAGAAGTAAGGGAAGCACCGGTTTTAAAAGACGGCAAAACTGTTTCCATGGTAGGTGTTTTACGAGATTTGTCCGAATTAGAAAATACATCAGCTCAAATTCAGTTCTTTTCAGATTCCCTGCACTCTCTAAGCAATGCTTTATTGGTTACAGATCCAGAATTGAAGGTCGTTTTCGCCAATCGTAAAAGTGCGGAACTTCTGGAACTGAAAGACTATAAAGAGCTTTTGAATAAAGATCTTATGGAACTTCTGAACGATCATAACAAAAAGGCGATGCAAAAGCTCTTTCAAGATCATCCTGCTGAAGATAAAGATTGGCAGCAGGAAATCGAATTATTGAGAACAGATAAATCCCTGATCAGAAAAAATTTATTTATTTCAACTTTTACAACTGGAAAAGGAAAGAAGTTTAGAGTCATTTGCTTCCAGGATGTATTTGATACTACTGATCTCACTAATCAACTGGAACTTATCAGGGAAGAATTGAACCGCAGGAAAGAAGATGAAATTCAGCTGCTGCAACAGCAGAAAAAACTGGAAGACCTGATCAGTATGTCCGGTATTGGAGTCTGGGAATGGGATATTAATTCCAATAAACTTCAGTGTTCGAATGGTTTTTTCAGGATCATGGGATTTAAAGAAGAGCAAAAATCTGAATTAGACTTCAGCCTGGAAATTTTCAAAGATCTGATCCATCCAGATAGCGAAACTGAATTTTCCGATTTCCTGAAAAAAGTTAAGCAAGGCGATAAAGAGCAGGAACTTGATTTAAAGATCCTGGATATGAAGAATAACGAAAAAATAGTAAGATTGCGGACTCAGACCTATTTTGAGCAGGATAAAGCAGTTCATCTTTTGGGTATTGTTTACGATCTCAATCGCTTCAAAACCGCAATCTCTGAAACTGAAAAGACTGTGGTTAAAGAAATCCCTGATGACCTTACCGGAGAAAATGGTAGAGCACTGGAGGATCATCTTAAGGTTATAACTTATCTTATTGAGGAAAACCCTGATTTTTCTTCTCCGGTCCAGAATCAAATTCTGCTGAATGATATTCAGGAAAGAGCTGAAGTTATCTCAATTATGCTGCAGTTGGCTATAAATTCCCAAGCTGAAAAAATAATCCATTTCCAGAAATATCTGCAGCTTCTTTCGCAAACTATAGGTAAGAAAGTAGGAAGTAAAAAACTTGTTTCAATGCGGATCAATGCCAAAAACATTAAATTGCCGCTGGAAAAAGCTATTCCCTGCGGTCTGATCATTCACGAACTGGTCTCCAACAGCATAAAGTACGCTTTTCCCAGGAAAAGAAAGAGTTTCTATGAAAACACTATTAAAATTGACCTGATCAAAGAAACAAATAAATATATGCTAACAGTCAGCGATAATGGGATTGGTTTTCCAAAAGATTTCGATTTTGAAAAATCAAGCGCCGTAGGTCTCAAACTTGTCCGCTTATGGGCTATTCAACAGTTGAAAGGCAGTTTTGATATTAATTTACAACAGAAAATCGGCACCTCTTTCAATATAATTTTTGATTAAAATATTCTACTGGGCACGGTTGTGTCTTTTACAGATCTTCACAATCAAACATGCTGAATTGCTGGGGAAAAATCAGCCGGATAATTTTTCACAAAACGAATAATTGCCGAGCTTAAATAAATCGCTGCTTGACTTATTTAGCCTTTTTATTTATTTGGTTTATATGTATTTAGATAATGTTTTCTAGAATTTAACAAATGAAATAATCAATTAATTACCAGAATCAACAAGAAGGAGCAGAAAATGGATTTTGTATTTTATCAAAAAGATAATGAAGAAATTTCCCGGCAATCGATCATCGATTTCCTTTATGAACATCTCATCCGGTTTCGTGACCCCAAAGAAGATATCACTAAATGTCTCGATTATGCCCTAGCCCAGGAAAAAATGGCGGGAGGTTTTATATTATGTGCCTTGATCGATCAGAAGCTGGTGGGAATTGTAGTTATGATTAAAACCGGCATGAGTGGTTATATTCCGGAGAATTTTCTGGTTTATGTTGCTGTTGATGCAAAACAGCGCGGAAAAGGGATCGGAACTAAAATTATCCAAAAAGCTGTCGAACAATGTGAAGGCGATATCGCCTTGCATGTCGAATATGATAATCCGGCTAAAAGATTGTATGAGCGGCTAGGTTTTACCAACAAATATGCTGAAATGCGTTATCACAAATAGGGGGAAAATATGGCTGAGTTAATAGTTCGACCCCAGAAAATCGTCGAGAACATTGAAAAGATCAGTTCCTTTCTCAATAAGAATAACATCACCTGGAGCCTTACTACAAAAGTGCTTTCAGGACATAAAAGTATTTTACAAACGATCTTAAATTCTGCAGCAGCTAAGAAAACACATTCTATCGCAGATTCCAGGCTTTCAAATCTGAAAATCATCAAGAAAATGAAACCCGATATAGTCACAATGTATATCAAACCTCCTGCACTCAAATACATCAAAAATGTTCTCGATGTCGCAGACATATCGTTGAATACATCTTTTTCGACAATTGAAGCTTTAAATAAGGAGGCCCGAGCCAGGAAGATCATTCACAGAATTATTATTATGGTGGAAATGGGCGAGCTGCGCGAAGGTGTTATCAGGGATGAGCTGATGGATTTTTACGATAAATGCTTTTCCCTTTCCAATGTAAAAGTAATCGGGCTGGGCACTAATTTAGGCTGTATGTATGGTGTCGAACCCACTTTTGATAAATTACTGCAGTTGTCTCTATATAAACAGCTTATTGAAACAAAGTTTGACCGGAAGATCGATCTCATCTCGGGAGGGAGTTCAATCACACTGCCATTAATTACTAAAGGCAAGATCCCCAAGAATATTAATCATTTCCGCATAGGTGAGGCAGCTTTTCTGGGCATTACTCCCCTCACTGGAAAAAAATTCCGGGACCTTTCCCGCAAAGCTTTTGAATTTGAAGCTAATATCATTGAATTGGAACAAAAACATACTGCTCCGGATGGCGTGCTCAGTGCAGGAAATGTGGGGCATGCCTTGGAAGTGGATGATGATAAAATGAGCTTTAAAGCTATTCTGGATTTCGGAGTTCTGGATGTTAATATTGCTGATATAACACCCCTGGATAAAGAGGTAAAATACATCGGAACTACTTCCGATATGACCGTTTATGACCTGGGCTCTAAAAAATCTGCGTTCAATAAAAAATATAAAGTCGGAAATCAGATCAGATTTACGCCCAACTATATGGCTGTTGCCAGATTGATGAATTCAAAATTCATATATAAGAGGGTAATTAATAATGAAAAATAATGAAATTATCAAACAACTGGAAACTGAAACCAGTGTATCTCTCGAGGAATGGAAAGAAATTGTCATTTTAACCGATCTTACTAGCGATATTCCGGTCAGGGAGATTCTGCAGAAAAGATATGAACTGCAGAAGAAATACATAGAATTCCTGATAAATTTCTCACTGAAAAAAAATTAACAGGCAATTTCAGCTGCAAAATTTTCAGCCAAAACCGATCCAGCCTGCCTGAATGGGATCGTCTCAATCCTTCTAAATTCTCACTCATTTTTTTCCCGAATGTTATCTGTTTGCGGAAAACTTAGAAAAAACAATAGTTTGGAATTCAAGTTGCATTAACTATTGGGTTAATTGAAATTTAGTAAAAATGGAGAAAGAATGAAAAAAAATGTCATTTTAATCTTAGCCGGAATATTATTATGCCTGAATTTATCAGGAGCTTTATATAGAGATCTTCCGATGTCGGTAACTCAACCGGATGGTGCGATAATTGAGTGTTATGCTACCGGGGACGAATACTTTAACTATCTCCACGATGCGGCTGGTTTTACAATTATTCAGAATTCGCAGAACGGCTATTATTACTATGGAATTTCTGTGGATGGCGAGGTAATTCCATCCCCATACAAAGTTGGAAGTGTTGATCCGGAACAGGCAGGATTGAACCGAGAAGTTCTGATCTCTAAAGAAAATTATCAGCAGAGAAAAAATCTGAAAGATAATGCGGTTCGTGACGGCGGCAGAGCTCCTCATTTCGGTGATATGGTAAACCTTGTGGTCTATATTCGCTTCAGTGATCAGACAGAATTTACCGAACCGCGTTCCTTTTTCGATCAAAAATTTAACGATGATGAACCGGGAGCATCTTCCGTTTATAATTACTATCAGGAAGCTTCCTATCAGAATCTGAATATTGAAAGCCATCACTATCCGGAATGCAGCCTGAATTTAAATCTTTCCTATCAGGATCCTAATCCGCGCTGCTACTACAGTCCGTACGATCCAGTCACAAATCCACTGGGTTACAGTAATTTCAATGAAGTTATTTTTCGTGAACATACCCTTCTGGCTAATGCAGTGGAATTTATCGAAAGTCAGGTTCCCGATTCTCTCAATATCGATGCTGACGGTGATGGCAGGTTGGATAGCATTTGCTTCATCATCAGAGGTGGTAATGATGCCTGGGCTGATCTGCTCTGGGCACACCGCTGGATGCTTTATTCACAATATGTTTACCTGCACGATTCTCGAGTTTACGATTATACTTTTCAGCCCGAAACTCAGAATTCAGTAAATACTTTGTGCCATGAACTTTTTCATTTATTGGGAGCACCCGATCTCTACCATTATACTTCCGATGGTTTTTCACCTGCCGGTCCCTGGGATTTGATGGATGGAGCTTATACTCACATGTGTGCTTATATGAAATACCGTTATGGTTTCTGGATAGATGAGATACCAGAAATTTCAGAATCGGGTACATATTATCTCAATCCTTTGGTTGAACCTGAAAACAATTGCTTTAAGATAATTTCTTCACATTCTGATACAGAATATTTCGTGGTGGAATATAGAAAACAGGTGCCTGGATCTGTAGAAATGAATATTCCCGGTTCCGGGCTGCTGATCTCAAGAGTAAACACCCTCCTGGATGGTCAGGGTAATGCGGATGGACCACCGGATGAATTTTATGTCTACCGCCCGGGCGGAACACCTGATACAAATGGAGATCCCTATGCAGCTTATTTCTCCAGCCAATCTAACCGGATTGAATTCAGTGATATAACTGACCCCGCAGATTTCTTCAGTGATGGTAGTTTAGGCGGTATCACAATCGGTTCAATAGGTCTTGCCGGAGATTCCATTTCCTTTATTTTAAATCCCCAGGATTCTTTCCTGATGGGGAATATCAGCAGTGATAATGAAGATGTAGACATTACTGCAGCGGTTATAAAGCTTAATGGGCAGGAACATTCACCTTTAGAAGGAGGTGATTATTTCATCACTTACATGGAGGGGAATTATGAACTGGAAGTTTCCCTGGAAGGGCATGCAGACCATACTGAAGATGTTCTGCTTTTACCTGGAGAAATTACCACAGTAAATATTCAATTGCATTTCCTACAACCTCCTTACGACTTAAGTTATATCTATGATTATGATTCTCAATTAATTACTCTTAACTGGGAATTTGATAATTTTGATGATCCTGACTTCACTAATTTTAACGTCTATATGAGTGCTAATGGCATAAATTTTAATTACATTGGCACATGTGAAGAAACCACTTACTGCCGTCCTCTGATGCCCGTAATTGATCTATATTACGCTGTGGATGCAGAGTATAATAACGGGAACAGCCTTAAATCTGATTATGTGCTGGTTGAATTCTCTTCCGGGGATGATACCGATATCGTACCTGTAGAGACCAGACTTTACTCAAATTATCCCAATCCTTTTAATCCTGCCACAACGATCCGCTTTGATCTCAGTATATCCAGTCCGGTAAATCTAAGTGTTTATAATATTCGAGGACAACTGGTAAAAACCCTCCTGAATACTTATAAAACAGCTGGCAGTTATGAACTTGTCTGGGATGGAACTGACAATTCGGGTAAACTGGAATCTTCCGGAATTTATTTTTACAGACTGCATTACAATAAAAAGCAGATACTTAAAAAAATGATCATGATGAAGTGAAAAGAATTACACTTTAGATCTTAAAATTAATCTGAACAGAAGAATCTGTATCAAGTATTCAACCTGCTATGCTTAAAACGTTTAGACAGTTTTAAAACAATATTTTTCTGTCTTTCTGATTTTTTTACAGAACATTTATTCTGATATTTATAAATATTTAACCCCATAAAATATATTTCTCGATTTATATTTTCTCGAACTGAGATTAATTAATCCAAATTCATAAAAAAAACTAATAGCAGCTGATAATTATATGGAATAAAAAATGCATTTATTTATAATATTGAATGTTAAAAATAGAAGAGGTAATAAAATGAGAAGAATGAGTATACCGTTTGTTTTATTAGCAGCGGCATTGTTGTTAAGTTGTGCTAAACCTAACGAGCCGGCTCCTGAAGCCAGAATGATGCAATTGGAACATTTCTTCAAAACTGTTGGAGAAGCCCGGGATATCTATATTACTGACAGTTTGGTATATGTAGCGGAAGATCAGGGTGGATTCTCGATCTATAATTATCTTACCAATGAACAGGTTACTCAGTATAGTGGAGGAATAAATAACGCCAGAATAATTTCACTGGAAGAAGAATCCCATACTCTATTTGTTTACGACAGGTATGGCAGTCCGGCTCAAATAAAAACCTATGATGTTACTGAGCCTGCCAATCCGCAACCGCTGGATCACATTGTTGGAGGAACCGGGGGTATAGAAGAAATCAAATCTTTCCCGGGCCAGAGTGGATTAGTTGATGTATATTTTACCAGGAATGAAACATCTAATGAAGTCTTTTACGGAAATTATGACGGTAATTATCTGACTCCTGTTTATATCTACACTAATTTTGATCACAACCTTTTCGGCTTTGACCTTGACGACACTTACTTTTATCTGGCTTATCAGCAGCTGGGTCTTCTGATAATAAGCCAGGAAACGGGAGAGACCATAAGTTTGACAGATACAGACGGTGATGCCAGAAATGTAAAAATAGTAGACAATTATGCTTATATTACTGACCGATATGAAGGATTTGCAATTATTGATATAACTGATATTGCTAACCCGGTCAAAATTTCCCAGAAAGATACCAGCGGTTATTCCAGGAATATTGATCTGGAAAATAATTATATGGTTGTTTCTTCGGGGGGCTCGGGAGTTTATTTATATGATATATCCGATAAACATGACCCAATATTTCTGGATCGGATGGATGTTTCTCAGATCGGCTATACAAATAAGGTACTGCTGAATAATGACATAATAATTGTTGCTACACGAATGGGTGTTGCCAAGCTCAGGATCAACAATTAGAAAGAGAGCGGAGAATGAAAAA
>LKUH01000196.1 GCA_001412425.1 Candidatus Cloacimonas sp. SDB | reverse complement strand
AAAAAATGGGCTCTTTTCATATCAAGCGATACAGTAATTTTTTCATCAATCTGAGGTAATTTCTTGGGATCGAAGCGAGCGACAAATTTGGAGTTTTTCGATTCCAGAAAAACAATGAACTCATTTCCCATGGGTTCAACAACTTCACAGGTTGTTTCAACTTTCTGAGGTAATTCTGCCATGGCATCGAAATCAGCGTCATAAATATCTTCGGGACGAATTCCCATTATGATTTCGCCATTCTGATATTTTTTCAGTTCAGGCCGATTTTTCACTGGTATTTTCAGATCTCCATCGGTAAAAATCAGGCTGTCATCTTCCTGCAGGATTTTACCTTTAACAATATTAATGCTGGGACTTCCCAGAAAACTTGCTACAAAAAGATTTATTGGTTTATTATAGATCTCCAGTGGCTTTCCGATCTGATGGATTACTCCGTCTTTCATCACCACGATCTTGTCTGCCATGGTCATAGCTTCTACCTGGTCATGTGTAACATAAATGATAGTAGTTTTAAGTTTCTTGTGTAATTTAATGATCTCAGCTCTCATCTGCACTCTTAATTTGGCATCGAGATTGGACAAGGGTTCATCAAAAAGAAATACTTTAGGTTTACGGACTATTGCTCTTCCCAGGGCAACCCTTTGTCTTTGGCCTCCTGACAGTTGTTTGGGCTTTCGCTCGAGTAAATGTCCGATTTCCAGCATATCGGCAGAATCTTTCACGATTTCATCAATAGTTTCTTTTTTCTCCTTACGCAGCTGCAGAGAAAATGCCATGTTATCGTAAACTGTCATATGAGGGTAGAGGGCATAATTTTGAAAGACCATTGCGATATCTCTGTTTTTGGGTAGGACATCGTTAACAACCCTGTCTCCTATTAAAATTTCTCCACTGGTAATATCCTCCAGACCGGCTATCATTCTTAAAACTGTTGTTTTTCCGCAGCCCGAAGGTCCTACCAGAATTACAAATTCTTTATCTTCAGCAGTAATGGTAACATTTTTAACTGCTTCAAATCCGTTATCGTAGATCTTTCCAATATCTTTAATAAGTACTTGTGCCATAAATACCTCAAAAAATTATATTTAATAAAATCAATCTATTTCGCGGGATAATTGT
>LKUH01000195.1 GCA_001412425.1 Candidatus Cloacimonas sp. SDB | reverse complement strand
ACTCAGGATGACAAGATTAATGAGTTTTCGGATCCTACTCAGGATGACAGAAAAATACTGATTAATAGCATCATAACTATTTTGTGCTGTCACACTGAGTAGACTGCTGCTGGGCAGCAGATATATCGAAGTGTCGAGTTCAAGATGAAATTTGTTATTGAGTTTAATCATATCTCATTCATTCTTTCCCTGTTAGTAGAGATTACATCGGTAAGACAACTGAACATGGAAAGCACACAGCGGCATTGAAGTTTGTAGTAAACGCAATTTCCCCGTTTTTCATCGGTTATGATGCCGGCATTTTTCAAGATGGTCAGATGTTTGGAAACAGTTGAAATATCAACTCCAATCATTTCTGTAAGGTCTTTCACACAGTATTCTTGTTCGTCCAGTTTGTGGATTATGAACAATCTAGAAGCATGCGCCAGAGCTTTACTGATGCGTGCCAGCTCTTCAAACTGTCTTTTTTCAATTTCATCCATGTAACCCTCCGTAACAGTAAAACATCATTTCGATTTAAAACATTGCCTATTTGGCAAAATCGCCAAATAGTGTCAAATGAAATTTTCTCTTAGATGGAAAAATTGAGTTTTTGAAAATGAACCTTAAGTTATTTAAAAAATTGCAGAAGTGACAGGTGCGAAATATTAATTCTTTCTGGAAGTTTCCTGTTTATGTAAAGATCATAACATTCTTACTTCACCAGAATATCTTTGCCAAACCACTTTTGGGAAATTTCTGCAGCAGAACCATCTTCTTTCATTTGGGCAAGAATCTTGTTCAACTCATTTCTTAAAGCATCATCTGCTTTTCGGAATCCTACCGCATAAAATTCTTCAGCCAGATATTCTTCCAATATTTGAAAATTACCATATTGCCTGGTCAGGTAAAATCTTCCAGTTAATTCATCCATAACAACTGCATCGATTTCTCCAGAATTAAGAGCTGAAAGTGCAGCAGCATTATTGGAATATCTTACAACCTGAGTCAATAACTCATCATTGCTGATCTGCTCGCTGCTGCTTCCTGCCTGAACTCCGGTAATTCTGCCTTCCAGATCTCTTGAACTATTTATTCCGGAATTTTCAGGAACGATTATTATCTGCCGGTTTGCCAGATAAACATCAGAGAAGGCTATCTGCTCGGCTCTTTCATCAGTGACAGATAAACCGTTCCAGATCACATCAATATCTTTATCATTCAACTTCAAAATGATATCTTCCCACTTAACCGGTTTAAATCTGACATCTAATCCCATTTTTTCCACTGCTGATTTAGCCAGATCAATGTCAAAACCAACAATTTCTCCGATATCGTCTCGAAAACCCATAGGTGGAAAATGCTCATCCAGACCTATAACAAAGTAACCTTTCTCTTCTATTTTTTGAAGTGAATTGTCAGGTGCATTTTTGGGTTCGCACCCTGTTCCAATTAAGAAAAATAACATTATCAGTGGAATTAAGTTAGATAATAATTTTTTCATGAGTAACTCCTGTCAGATTGATTCATTTTATTTCTTACAAACAAGCTTCATTTTCGATTCATTTTGCAATTTTAATAAGTTTTCCCAGCTCTTGAATTCTAAGTTCCAGATCTTTTTTATCTTCCGGTTCGGGAAGTCTGCTGGCAGTTCTTTTAATCATTTGGACATGATCCCAGAGGATCAATTTGTATTCTTCCGAATCCAGTTTCTTTAAAATTTTTCCAATAGATTCCAGCAGATGGATTAGTACAGCTACATTATCAGCTCCATGCTGTCTGATCTGGTAGAAAGCAGTTTTACACAAACCCTTAAAACCGGTCTGATCAAGTATAATTCTTAAATTACCTTCAGCATCGAATTTGTGAAAATCAGGCATCACTCTTCCGGATACAAGGGTTAAACCTTCTGCTAATCTGTCTATGCATGTATTGGCGGTGAAAGGATCATTAATGCTGGGAGATAATGCTCTTAATGCTATTTCAACCAGCTCATTCATGACAAATTCAACATCCTGCGTGGCAGTCCGATTTTCTCCCAGGAAAAAAAAATTATTGAAACGGGATAATTTGTCCTCTTCCAAAACGTGATCAGCATATACATAAGCAATAACATCATCAGCGGTAACAAAATCTCCCGGTCTATGGATTGTTCTAATTATCACCTTTTCTTCCACCGCTGTCTGCAAAAGTCCGGTTTCATTTACTGCTTGAATATATCCGGTTCTACTGACTTTGATATCGTTCACTTTTTCAGGAAGAATTTTTTCCCAATTCTCTGTGTCCTTAAAGGATTCAGGTATATCTTCCTGTTGCGGATATGTTTTCAGGATCAGGGTTTTAAGCTCATTAGAAACTGAAAGAATGACGTTTGGAGCCTGAATATTCCTGGCAACATGATGAATGAAGTAGGTCAGCATAATAAGGGTTGCAACACTCAGAGCGAAAGAACCCAGCACAGTTATATTGGGAATGCCACTTTCACCCTCCAGTCTGCCTATTATGAATAAAGCGACGAGATTATAAAATAAAGCTGCTATAAAAATTCCGATTAGAAGCTGATTACTGCGGGCTCTCATATAGGTTCTCAATAATCGGGGTCCTAATTGTGATGCTGCCAGAGTAAGGACTACAACTGTACTGGAAAATACTATACTTAAGGCAGTGACGATTGCTCCTATCAATACAGACAGCAGAGAGCGGATCGATTCCAGATTACCTTTACCAACTCCGGGTATGGCAAAGCCTGTAATTCTGTCTATATGAAGGAAAGCAAGACACAAAAAAACCGCTGCAAAAGCCATTAAAAAGGGAACGAACCAGAAATTGGTTCTGAGATTATCCCACTTGTTTTCTAACCAGGTTTTCATAAAAAAATCCTTTTTGAATCACCCTAAAAAATATCACAAATCTTGATCACTGATAATTGAAAAGTTTGACCTGATTAGGCAAGAGATTTATTTCTCTTTCTTTGTACACTTTTATAATGACAATTAAAACAAAGACCCTTCAATTACTGAAAATACACTCCTGTGCCTATGAAATAATCGGTTCCGGGGATGGGTTCTACATATCCCATTTTTCTGTATTCTGTTTCATCTTCAGGTTTCTGCCAGAAATATTCTACGAATCCACCACCGTTTTGACTTGCTTTACTCAATTCCTGGATGACGAATTTTCCTTTGCTATCCTGATATTGAAATAAATTTTCACCCTCCAGATCTTTCTGGGTAGCATGAGCAATGTTTATACAGTCATAATTGTAGATATAGAAATAGCCCGTGCTGTCAGGATAAAAGCGGATAGGCGTAATAAAATTACGCAAAAATTCAATCTGCTCCTCTTCTGTTTCCATTGTTGCAACAACTGTGCCTAAACCGGTTGCAGTAGTATTCACAACATATTTGGCGATCTCTTCAAATTGCAAAGTCTCGTTTTCGCAACTGAATTGAGCAAGCAAAACAACTGCAGCAAAAATCAATAGGAATTTTGAGAATAATTTCATAAGTTCACTCCTTTGAGTTTTTTCACATTTCAGACAATTA
>LKUH01000194.1 GCA_001412425.1 Candidatus Cloacimonas sp. SDB | reverse complement strand
ATGGAAGATAATCAGATGATCAGGGATTTAAGTGGTACTCTATACAGCATGAAAGGCTGGTTGAAATTTATCGGTATCGTTACTGTGATTGGCGGAATAATTTTTGCCCTATCATTAGTCGGAATAATTTTCGCCTGGGTACCTATCTGGATGGGTGTAACTTTGTATAAAGCCAGTAATAAAATTGAGATGGCTTATAATTCGGGCGATAAAATTCAATTGATGGAAGCATTTAACAACTTGAAGACCTATTTTACGATTCAGGGATTTCTCCTGATAATAAGTATTGTCATCACTGTTTTTTCTTTATTACTTTTCAGCAGTGTTTTTATGATGATTTTCGATAACATGCGTTCATCTTTTTAAAAATATTATTTTAAAAATCTATTATGAATATTGAAGCAAAAATAAAAGTGTCAACCATTCACATATCAGAATTAACTGTGGATGAGCAATTAAATGCCTTTGATGAATTAATAAACCTTGCCAGGGAATATAAAGAAAAGTTTCAGAAATTGTCAATCGGTGAGATACCTGGTGTTCAGGAAGCCAGAAAACTATTTAGAGCTATCAATCTTGATCCGACAAAACATCGACCTTCTTCCGAAGCTTTATTAAGACGAGCCTTGAAAAATAAACCCTTCCATAAAATAAATTCTCTGGTAGACACGGGAAATTGGTGTTCTCTGGATTTTCTGCTGCCTATCTGTGTGTATGATCAGGATAAGATCCAGGGAGAAGTCACAGTAAGATTAGGTAATAAAGATGAATTCTATCTGGCTCATAACGACAGGATCATAAGTTTAACCGACAGGTATGTTCTGGCTGACGAATCAGGTGCTTTCGGTTCTCCCATAACTGATTCAGTGAGAACGGCTGTAGATTTGGAAACTGTAAACAGTCTGCTGGTAATTTTTGCACCCTACGAGATTGATCCTGATCAACTGAATGATAATTCCGCCAAATTTTCCGAAAGGGTTAGAAAGTATTGTGGAGGAAAGACTGACAGGATTGAAATCCTGAAGGGATAATTAACTATGAGTAAATTACTGTATCTTGAAGACAGTTATTTGAAAAAATTCCAGGCCAGGGTAATAAAAGTGAACTATGAAAATAAATATATTGTCCTGGATAGAACGGCCTTTTATCCCGCTGGCGGTGGTCAGCCGTGCGACTTTGGCACTATCGAGTTTGATGGGATTACTTCAAATATAACCATGGTGAAACGAATTGAGGAAGAGATCTGTCATTACCTGGATGGTGTTATCCCTGAAATTGATAGCAGCATTACAGGAATACTGGATTGGGAGCGTCGCTATAATTTAATGCGAACGCATACAGCTCTTCATATTATGAGTGCAGTTGTCTGGAGAGATTATCAGGTTTTAGTAACAGGTGGCAATATGGAACCTTTATCGGGAAGGCTTGATTTTGAATTTGAACATTTAACCCAGCAGATAGTTACAGAAATCGAAGAAAAAGTTAATACTGAAATTGCTCAGGGAAAGATAGTAAGCTCAAGAACAATCAGCAGGGAAGAAGCTAATAAGATTCCAGACCTGATCAGAACAAAAGTTAACCTGCTTCCCGATTCTTTAAAACAAATAAGAGTTGTTGAGATAGAAGGACTTGATCTGCAGGCAGATGGAGGAACTCATGTCAATAACACAAGTGAAATCGGAAAATTCAGAATTGTGAAATTTAAAAGTAAAGGAAAAATTAACAAGCGAATAAAGATAGAGATCTTTTAAAAGGAATCAGACCAGCCTTAATCCCTTGGTTGAAAACGCATTTAAAGTAAGAGAAGCAAATTCCTTTCTCCAGAATTTATCTATTGCTGCAGCTCCTATCATTGCAGCATTATCCATACAATATTCAGTGGCAGGAAAATAGACTTCAACCTTCCATTTAGCTGCTGAAGACATCATTTCCTTTCGCAGGAAACTATTAGCAGAGACACCCCCGGCTACAATAATTTTATCGATCCTGTTATTTCTTGTATAGTTCATGGTTTTAGTTACTAAGCTATCCACAATAGCTTGCTGAACTGAAGCTGCAATGTCTGACATATGTTCACGTATAAATTCTGGTTCATGCTGTTCCAAATAATTTCTTACAGCCGTTTTGAAACCGCTGAAACTAAAATCATAATTATCTTTTCTCTTCAAAGCTCTGGGAAATTTCACAAATTCAGGATCACCTTTTTGAGCTAAAGCATCTATCTTTACTCCGCCCGGATAACCAAGACCAAGTAATTTCGCAACCTTGTCGAATGCTTCTCCTGCTGCATCATCTTTTGTTCTTCCCACAATTTCAAAATCGTTGTAAGCTTTGAAATCTACAAGTTCGGTATGCCCGCCGGAAACAACAAGAGCAAGATAAGGCGGTTTCAGGTTAGAATGGGAGATTCTGTTAGCATAGATATGTCCGATCATGTGATTAACGGCAATAAGGGGTTTTCCTATACTGTAAGCTAATCCTTTGGCAAAAGAGACACCTACCAGTAAAGCTCCAATCAGACCGGGATTAATAGAAACACTTACAGCATCAATATCATCAAAACTAAGTTGAGCTTTCTTCAGAGCAGCGCAGGTGATTCTAACAATATTCTTGAGATGTAATCTGGAAGCCAGTTCAGGTACAACCCCGCCGAAATCATCATGAGATAATTGAGATGATATCAGATTTGCATATACCTTATAATTTGAATCCACAATGGCAACAGAAGTATCATCACAGGAAGATTCAAAAGCCAGAATTTTAATCATTTTTGATAACTTGAATTTGTTGAGGAGTATATTCTACCAGCTTAACACCGGTTGGAACCGTAAAATCTACAGTAACAAATACACTCTCCCCCGGATTCAGATTTTTAACTTTGTCTCTGCTGATAAAGGCGATTATGGAACTTCTTTCCACTTTATCAATTATTTCCTGTGGTCCCATGATCATAACTGAGATCTTTTGAGGAATGATCGTGATTTCCATATCAAGCGGATAATTGATGGGAATCAGGGAAATTATCCGATCAATTTGTTTTGCTTCTATAACTTCAAGGGTGATTTCGTTCTTAATTAATCTTAATCTGGGATCGGGCAGTATCAATTCTACATTGATTTTCCCATCTTTGAGCATTTTCTGATTGATTTTGGCAGTTTTTATATATTGTAATTGATCGATTATGGATTTTGGACCGTTAACAGTAACTGTTCCTGGCGAATCAGAAATTTTATTTTTAAGGAAAAACTCTTCATCTCCAGCGGTAGCATATTCAATTTGTAAAGGGATTTCTCGTTCTATTATTTTATCAAGTTCAATTGTATACTCGTGATCAAACTGGAATGCTTCCATGTTTAATTTTACTTTACCCGGATTTTTAAGATCCGCAGGTTCAACCGTGAAGGAATTTTTGCCATATTGAAAATTTTCCGCATCGATCTCGATAAAGACTTCTGAAAGTTTGAATGCAATAAAATCGAGACCTCTAGCTTCAAAATCTAATTCTATTTCCAGAGTCTCTCCGTTAAGAATAATAAGATCCTTAGATAAATTTACAAATCTGAGAGGTAATTCAATCTGCTGGTAATGGTATCTCCAGAGTGATTGTATTATCCAGAAAAGAAAAGCCAGGACTAAAACTAATATTTTAAGCAGAAGATTTTTTCTCATTTACTTTTTCTCAATTCTACTATCTATTTATAATATGTGAGAGTTTTTCCCCCATTTTAACCACATTCTCATTCTCATCATTTGTCCAGTCGTTAATAGTTTGTTGTGTTAAGAGTACGAATTCTTCTGATTTATCTTTTCTATTTCTCTGAATGACAATATTAGCCAGTTTTTTCATAGAGACCCAGATAGTTTTAATTCTTTTGTCATTAGCTTCCGATAACCATTCTCTCACATAAGGAAATACAATTATAGGATTAGCTCTGGCAACCTGGGTTAAGATATGAGTAATTTTTTTCTGAACTTCAATTGTATCATCATCTATGGCTTTACTGATAAACTCCATAATATACTGAGGATCGGAATGTGCAATATTTTCCATACCATGAAAAGAGAGAGCTCTTTTTTGAGAATCTTCTGACTCGATCCAGGAATACATTCTATCTTTCATTAGATCAGGATATTTTTTCCACATTTCATTGATGATGCTTTCAACCTCCCAGGGAATATCTTCGTAAGTGTCTTCCAGAATAGTGAACAATTTTTCCGGTTCTTCAATATATACTGTATAAAAATAGAATAGAGCTGTAGCTCTTACACCATAGATCTTATGGGTCAACATCTTCTGTGCAATTGGTAATATTAAGTTCTGATCCTTATAATTAATCAATTGTTTGCCAATATATTCTCTAATAAAGTAATTTGGTGTACTGGACATTTTGATCAGATCTTTTTCTGCCTTAGCCTTTTTCTTTTTATCTAGCAGACTGAAAACTGAGTTTATCATATCCTGAAGCTCAGATTTAGCTTCCGAATCAAGCCTTCCGATTTTGGTTAACATTTTTCTCCTTGGTTATTACTTTCCTAATTTTGCGGGAATTGCAAATCACAAAAAGATTTGCAATAATTTAGTTATTCTTGTAATTAATTAATCATTCGCAATGTGTTGCGATAAAATTATATATCTTTAGATACGTCAATTACTTTTATTATCTTTTTTATTTGTTAAGTTCTAATTCCAATTCTTCGCTAAGTTCAGATTTGTCATCTCTGATCCAGCGATCATCGATCTCTGCGGAAACTGGAGTATTAATTTTAATATAATCTACAATTAGATCTCTCAAGCTTTTTTCATGTCTGGTAATAACTTTTTCCGGTATTTTTGTCAACATTGCCAACCCGGCATTACCTTCCAGGAGAAAATCTGTGGTAGTGATCTTGTAGATCTTATCTTTCTCCCAGGGTTCACCCCCGACATATAAACTGGTAACACGATCATAGTTTTCCCGATCTTTACTGTAGATGACCTTAACACCTGCCACTCGCAGACCATGTCTGGAAGAAGAAACCCTCATTTCTATAATATCCTTCAGGAATTCACCGTTCATTTCAAAAGTAACTACCTGGTTATCGAAAGGCATCACATTGAAAACATCTCGGTAAGTAATTGGTCCTTTTCTAATTTCTCCTCTGATTCCGCCCAGGTTTAAAAAAGCAAAATCGGCATCAGTATTTTCCAGCATTGCTTCACAGATAAGATTACCTATCACATTTTGAGCACCAGCCCCAGTTTTAGAAAGATAAACAGCAGCTTCTCCAATATATTCATCCATACCTGCTTCAGCAATATTCTGCATATACTGTATTGTATCAGCAATTTCCTGATCCGGAATAAATTCCTCTTCGAAAAGAGTTACCAGCAAACCTTCTCTCAGAGCCGGAGCTTCATAACCTGATAGAGTTTTTGTCTCTTTATCAATTTTAAGCATCACATGACCTATTCCGCTACCATAAGCCCAGCCCTGCATAACCAGAGTGTGAGTTTGGGGATCTTCCCAGGGTTCGGGAAAACCTTTGTGCATATGACCGCCAAAGAAAACATCAATACCAGGCACTTCATGTGCCAGTTCCTGAGCATCATGACCCCAATGTCTTTCTGCAGTATCTTCATCCGAAGGTTCCAGATAACGATCTTGATAAGCTGGCTCAGGATCGTAAGGTAAACCCATATGACCCACAACGATTATCAGATCTGCGCCTAAAGCTTTAACTTTCGGTATGTACTCCAGCAGGGCAGCCTTGGAAGAACGAAACTCAACATTTTTGATATTTTCGGGAAAACTCATTTTTTCTGTATCAGTGGTAGTAACACCAATAATGCCAAGTTTAACTCCCATTTTCTCAATTATCAGATAAGGCTGAACATATTCAACCAGTTGATCTGTACCTTTTCTGTAAATATTACAGGAAAGAAAAGGGAATTCAGCATTTTTAAGAGTTTTGATAAGTTCTTCTTCCCCAATATCATACTCATGGTTACCAATAACGGATAAATCATAATCGATCAGATTCATGTACTCCACAATTGATTTTCCTTTATTCATGGTCCCGATCGGGCGTCCCTGAAAGAAATCACCGGCATCAATAAGTAAATTATCACGGAATTTACCATCTGTATAACTTCTTACCTGTTTAATATATGTTGCTGCGGAACCTCCTCCGCCCAGGTCCGGCGGAAATTCAGGATTCATGAAAGTAGCTTGATATTTGTCTATTCCGCCATGAATGTCATTTGTAAATAATACATCCAGAATAAGATCTTCCGCCGGCAGGAAGAACACAGTTAAAAGTATTAAGCCCAGAATATAATTTTTTTTATTCATATTTTATTCCTACCATTTATAAGAAATGGATGTTATTACATTAAAAAACGATTCTGAAACCTGATCCGGATTTTCCCAACCCCTGTCAGCAGGCTCTATTTCATTCCACAACTGGGAATAGTTATAATGGCTATCCATGAAAAGATCCAGAGCTTCGTATTTACGATAGGTATATGCGCCCGAAATATCTATCTGAAATTTCTCCATAAAAACAAATCCCGTACCGACACTGAAAGTAGGGCTGATTATTTTATCAGAGTAAATAAAATCCTCTTCATTTAAAGTTCTGTAATCCACATTATATCTAAATCCAAATCGAAGAGGCATTTTATTTTTTAAACTATGCTCTACTCCCACATAATAATTTATTCCTGTGTCATAAAGGTCATTAACATCAGACCAGTTCACTACCTCAATATCAACATTGAAGCTGGTTCGCATGATATTCCGGGGCTGGTAGGAAACTCCGAAACGCCAATTGGATGCAGTTGTGATAATACTCTCATAAGTATAAGTTGTGTCATTATTGGAAAACTTTGCCTTCTGATCGAACTCAATTTTGGGTGTGAAGGAAAATCCCAGCTGAAGACGAGGATTAAGCCTGCCATTAAGTCCCAGTTTAAAACGCATCTCATCAAAGTCTCTAGTTGTCCTTTCTTTAGTATCTATTAAGCCGTTGACAGTATTATTGGCATAATCGGACCAGAGGATCTTTTCACTCAGGGTCTGATCTCCGGTTAATTTCGCTATCTCAAAACCCAGGGCAACCCTTGACAAATAGGTCACAGCTGCAGTCAAAGACATGCTATTGATCGCACCGGAACCGTCGATATAATTTTTAGCTATCAGGGGCGGATAATTGTCATAATCGGAGCCTTCATCATTTCTAACTTCTTCCACATAGTAGCAATCAAAATTTTTATAAGGTGCATAAGAGAGAGAGCCGCTGAGTTTGAAATCATTCAGATCGTGAGCATAATAAACTGCGACAGCATAATGATCAAAATAATTTACATTAGATACATAAGTAGCATCATCTATGTAGCCATCGAAAAAGTTATACATCGGAAGGCTGCGGTTATCATCATTTTTCATGATACCTGCGGCGAACTGACCACCAAAATTAAAATCCAGAAAACCCAGGCTGGCCGGATTAAGTTTAGCAGAAAAGAGCAAAGACCCCTCTGCGACACCAGCTCCCCCCATGGCAGCAGTCCTGGCATCAATATTTTCTGCCAGATCACCAGAAAATCTATTCAGAATTGAATAACCAAATATCTGATTAGTTATGATAATTAATAAGATCAATAGTCCTGTTTTTTTCATTTATCCTCCAAGGTATTATAATAAAATTACAACCGTAAATCAAGATGCAGTCTGAAAGAATGTTCTGTTTTTTCAACTCTGTCCAGGTAATTCAAGTCACCCAGTTCTCCCACATCGTTCCACCAGGCCCGCCATTCATATTCTCGAGTTTTATAATGTTTAACTCTATATTTTAAGGTAAGATAGAGATTATCAGATATCTTAGTGTTTAAAGCCAGCCATAATTTATTACCTTTCTCTCCCAGAAAGTCAATTTCCATGTCTTCCCAATCCCAGTGACTGGCACCGTGACCGTTCCAATAGATGAAAGATCCCTGAACTTTCAGGTTTTTATTAAAATTGTGGGTGTAATCCACACAGATATAATCTGCATTCAGTAATGACTGAGCTTGAGCTATGGTATTACCCCCTACTTCAGGATCATTTGTTAAATAGGTATAAGGTGGAAACCAGACTTTTGTGTAGCGGTATTCCAGCGATATTCTATCGAAATTGGAAAGGTTAACAACAATTTTCCCGGTAGTTTCATTAGTTTTGGAAAGGCTTCTGTCAGCATCGTCATCATACCTGTTTTGCTGATGTTTATATTTTAACCTCATGCTTAAGGCGTAAATCGGTCTATAATCGAGTTCTCCTTGGAAACGGACACTTTTTCTGGAATCAGATTTTCTTTCCCAGATATCCAGATAAGAACGATTAATAGTAAGATGTTTATTAAAACGGTATCTTGTTTCTATGTAAATACCTTTTTCAGCCTGAGCCTGAGCAGAATTTATATAGACATCTGCTATAAGGGGATTGTTAAGAGTATAAGCGTATCTGTCCAGAACCGTATCATCAAATTTCTCATGTTCGGAAAAACCTCTGGAGTAGGGATTATCGTAATCAAGGTCATAATCGCGGTAGAGTGTAATTAAATAGAGGTTTTCAAATTGTGTATAAGTGCTGAGTATTAGGGCTTTGGGATCATCTCCCAATTTATATTCTTTTCCATCGACTGTTAATTCAGCATATTCGCCCTGAATGGAGGTGTTGTTAAGAACAGTTCTCCAGTCAAACCCGATCACTCTGCGGAAATTATTATCATATTTAGCTGTTTTAGTGGAATAAAGTGCAGCAATTTCACTATCGGCAATTCTCCATTTTGCCTCGGCATCATTACCGTTAACGGGTTCACCGTCCTCATAGAGAGTTTTTATCAGGAGGTATTTCAGGCTGTCGTTGCTGTTATCTACAACAAATTCTCTGTCGTAAACTGCCTCATAAGCAGTAAAGCCCAGGTGTGTACCAATAATGGGGGAGTATTCAATATGCCCTCCGACGAGTTTTTCATTGAAAGCATCGCGACGGGGAGCAATATTTATCGGATAGGGATTTTCGTAGCCAGGTTTTTCGTAATCCTGAAAGAAATTTTCTGCTTCTTCCAATTCTTCATTGGTAAATCTGCGTGACATCGTTACGTAGGAGAGCAGATAATCATTTTTATCCAGAACACCATCATTATTGGAATCATAGACTATGGCATCTTTGTCATCACTGGAAAAAAAGAGTGAGCCATTAAAGGATTTATTCTTCCATTGAACAGCGGCTCCCAGCAGAGCATATTCCTGAGTTCGGGAAAGATCTTCAGCGATACCGGTAATCCTTTTGCTGAAACCATAGCCGGTTTTTCTGGCGTTATAGAAATCGGTATTCTCCATAACCAGACCTTCTCCGAAGGTAGCTCTGAAGTTACCGACAACTATGCTCAGGTGATCGTTGCCAAATACTTCTCTTTCATAATTGGCATAGTATTTCAGGTCTTTCAAATAATTTTTATTGTCAGCATCATCAAAGAATAAAAGCGGTTTTTCCCCTTTTCTGTTATACTGTAATAAACCAGCACTCCAGATATTACCATAGCGTAATCTGACTTTATTCATAATACTGGGAGAATAATCCTCCATCTGAAAATAACCCCAATAGGATTGTTTTTTTATTCTGGGAGTTTCAGAATTTGAGTTCAAGCCACTGTTTTCGATGGCATGCAAATTAATCATGGATTCTTTATACATAAGATCAGTTGCTTCTTCATAGGGATTATCATCGTATTTCATTTGATAGTTAAAGAAAAGCTTTCTATCGATTTCCTGACCCAGATAATAGACATAATGCTGTAAATTGGAAGCGCCATAGTAAGAAATCCCCTCTGTTTGTCTGAGATCGGAGTAACTGGAAATGGAATCACCGAAGCTAATTCTTTCCAGAACTGCAGCTGCATCCAGAGGTGATGTGTTAGGCATATTCAATACATCTGAAAAAGTTAATTTGTTGATATTCCGGGGGGTAACCAGATAATCTTCCCAGATATCGGAAATTCCTTCCTGAAAACCCTCATTACTGCCCAATCTTTCAATCAGGTAGGAAGTCTGTTCCCGGCGCAGAGCATATTCATCTGTTTTAGAAATATGGGAAACCATTACCAGGGGTTTGATTATATTAAGGTCGTTCTGGGTTATTCCGGGAATATCTCTAAGCTCATAAATGCTGTCAAAAAACTTGATGTAATATCTGAATTCATAAATACTTTCAGCTTTTTCTTCCTGGATTGGAAGCTGCTTCAATTCTTCCAGGGTTGCTTTATTAAGGTCCAGAAGCTCCTGAGCACCCGAAAGAGCAAACAGCATGAGTAAGATCATTGAAAAAAGAAATTTTCGCATATTTTATCCTTAGCTATTTTTCCATAAATAATTTAATCTCTTGTTCAAAAAAAAAAACCTGATTTTATTGTAAAGTTTTTAATTAGCCGACAAAGACTAAATCCTCTGCTGAATTAAACTTATCAGATCCTGTAATAGCACCATTAATTTTCCTTATTACGATTAAGATCTCAATTAGAAGAACAAGTTGAACAAAGCCAAATAGCAGTCCTGGAAGTAATTGTTAAATGAACTTTTATCACTTTAAAAATTATTTGACAACAGCTCTTCAATTCTATTCTTTGCCTTTAAATAGATGGAGGAAAAATGGCTGAAGATTTTGGTATTCGTAAAAAAGGGAAATTTACCTTAATAGAATTGTTGATGATTATCATGCTGGTTGGCATCGTATTTACTTTAATAATACCACTGCGCAATGATCAAATTAGAAAAAAACGGTTAGCAGAAGCGATCAAAAATATTCAGATCATTGCCCGAGAAGATGTCAAGTTCAAGAATGACCCGGATAAGGGTGACGGCAGCTACATGTTCGATCATACTGTAGTAAAATATGTTGAAGCCACCAAAGATGAAAACAACAATATTATACCTGCCACAGAAAAGGGAGAAGATCTCCTTAATATTAAAGATGAACTTTTTAAGGAAGGGGATTTTTTCTATTTTGATTATTCAGTAACCGATACTACTGTTGTGGCTGTAGCGAATGTCAATTTCGGAAAAGCCGGTGCTAAAATCTACTACTATCTGCCTACCGGGCCCTGGGGTGTTGCTGATGATAACATCTCTAAATCTGTAATTGACCCCAATTGGCTTCCATAAAACAAATTTTCTGATTTTTTGACTTTCAGCCTGAAGCGGCTGAAAGTCTTTTTTTATGATGTTTTTACCATTAATATTTTCCTATGCAGAAATTCACTATCATTTAAAAAAAATATATCCTTTATATTTTAAAAAATTTCCCGAGATAATTGCAGATGTGCCCTCCAGATTTATCTACAGCAAATTCAAATATCTCCCCATTTTAGTTTTAATTAAGGATAGTCATATTTACCCGATAAAACTGAAAAAAATTGTTGTAAGAATAAAAAACTCTTTCATTTCTCTTGAGAAATCCTCTGAATTTGACCAGATAATCGATTCTCCTTTTTTTTCCACAATAATTAAACTGGAAGATGAAACTGAAGAATTTAATCAGGATGGATATGTTAATATTGATGTGATCATCCATTTCAGTAAGAATAATAAAGATTTTTCCTGTATCAATGATAATTATGACTTACCCTACAAACCTTTTATCTGTTATTTCAGCAGCGAACCTCTGCCCTATCCGAAGAACTGGTATGCCGGTGATACTCACTACCATTCTTCTTACACAGAAGATCAAGTTGAATTCGGAGCGGATATTCCAGCTACGGTAGAAATGGCGAGAGTTATGGGACTGGACTGGTTTTTTGTTACGGACCATTCCTACGACCTGGATGATACAATTACTGATTACACTGTTAATGACCCCAAGCTTCCCAAGTGGAAAAAATTTCTTAAAGAAATTGAAGAGCTTAAATCGGATGAAATTAAAGTGATTCCTGGTGTAGAAGTATCAATTGGAAATCAGCGAAACAGGAACGTTCATTTGCTGGCTGTTAATCATGATAAATTTATTAAAGGCAGTGGTGACAGCGCAGAAAAATGGTTCAGTAACAAACCTGAAGAACATATAAGAAATATTGCTAAATTGCAGAATAATCGTAACCTTTTTATAGCTGCTCATCCCTGGGAAAAAGTTCCGTTTCTGCAAAAAATAACTTTGCGTAGAGATAATTGGCACGAGCAAGATTTTGCTGAAGGCGGTATCAATTATTTGCAAATTATAAATAGCAACGACAAGTCAGCACTTGATGAAAGCAAAAAAAAATGGTCAGATTTACTATTAAAAGGTAGAAAAATTTTTATTGTTGCAGGTAATGACGCTCATGGAAATTTTAATATCATGCGTCAAATAAAGCTACCTTTTGTTAAGTTATTCAGCAATCGAAAGCAGATTTTCGGTAAATATCATACAGTTTTCAATTACACTGACAACGATCCCATAAAGGGTTTGAAAAAAGGAAGGATAATAGTAAGCAACGGACCTTTTCTTGACCTGAATTTGTCGGCATCAGGAAAGACCTTTGCCATCGGCAGTACAGTAACAAGGGGAAATTACACTCTGGAATTTACCGCTTCAAGCGGAAAAGAATTTGGTCGGATTAATGCAATCAGTCTGTTTTACGGTAATTACAAACTGGATTCGGAAAGGTTAATTAAGGATCCCCAAAACTACAGTGAGATAGAACTGAAAATTCCAGGCTATATAAGAATGGAGCTGCTGACTGAATTTGACGGAGTGGTACTAACAAATCCTATCTGGATAGAGAATTAAAAACGAATCGATTTTTCCAGACTTATTTCATGCGTATTTTTTTCATTGAAGGGCATAATATGAAATTTGTAAACCAGTTTAAATCTGAAGGGAAGATCGTAGCGCAGAGAAAAATTATGATAGATCCCGATATCTGATACTACTGCGAGATCCTGAGTTTTTTGAAATTCCAGCTCATAATCCAGAAATACATTTCTGGAAAGGAATTTACCCATTCCGATAGACAGGTTATTCAGGAATATTTCGCTGGTGTTCTGTGAAATTCTTTCTCCTGTTTCATCCAGAATATAATCTGTTCTATCTGAAGAATAACGATTAAAAATATTCTGAATCAAATCTGTCTGCAAATGGAAAAAATCAAGATTAAGTAATCTTCTTATCCAGGTTTCAACGGGGGAGATAAAAGGATCAAGTAAGGCACTTTCCACACCAAGTCCAGCCAATTGAATAATTTCATCCTGCAAAATAGTCTTACGCTGATCGGGTGAGATCTCATCCTGTCTTCTACCGTACCTGAGCAGGGCCAGAATATCTATGCGGCTGTCATTAGCATTATCGCTGTAAAGGTCGAAATCGAGGGCAAAAGCTCTATTTGTTTCAGACTCATCTACTGAAGTTACCAGTAATGTGATCAGAGTGCCGTCGGCAGCCTGTTGAAAAAAAGTTCCACTAACATGGACTCTATTTTCATAGGGACTTATTTTAACCTGGACATAATCTGCCTGCATCTGAGTGCCGAATATATCAATCATACCGCTTTCAGATGTGAAGTCGGCATCTGTAACGGAAAATTTTTCATTATCGAATATCAGATTCATATAACTGCCAGAATCAACCAGCAGATTAAGTGGATAAGTTACATAACGGACATTTTCCTCGAAGTGTAAGATAAGATCCAATTTCAAGGGTATGTCGTATTTTCGGGGTATTTTTTCCTCAGTCATTTTGGAAAAGAACTTAACCAGATTTTCAGTATTAGCAGGATAGATAGCGTTACCGTTGGAAAAGTGAACATCTCCCTTTATAAGAATATCATCAAAGGGTCCGGTAATGGCAAGTTTGTCTGAATTTCTGCCTTTTATAACAGCTTTTACCAAGGAATTACCGGGCATATAATTGGGAAGATGGATGAGGATGCCCTCGAAATCTGTGTATAAGAACAATTTTCCGATCTGCAAATTACCTAAAAAGAATTCATCTTCAGAATTTTCAATTAAATTTTCCAGGAAAAAATTGCCTTCTCCGATTTTACCGGAAAACTTATTAAATGTCAGCAAATTTTCCTGAATATCAAAATTTATGGTAATTTTTTCGACAGTTTCGGGTTGATTAGCAAGCTTTACAGAACCACCATTCAGGTTAAATTTTCCTCTGCTGACAGAAATACCATTTTCTGCCATACCGATCATCAGATCAAGTTCACATTTTGATTTTCCAGCGCTTAACAAGGAAGATTTACCGGAGAGCATTTTGAGAATATCGCCATTAAACTTTAAATTTATTCGGTTGGAATCGGGAAAAATACTAGCATTAAGCAGATTATAGCCCAGTTTCCCTGCAGCCTGCAAATTGTAGCTTTTCTTTTTTCCAGCAGAAAAATCCAGAATATCAAGCATTTCGTTTTGCTGATTGAGCATAATTACAAGTGAATCGGCTTCAAACCAGTTAACTCTCAAGTCTCTGGCCTCAACATCAAGCATCAGTATTTTTTTAGTGGAATGATATTTAAGATCGAGAACTGCGTTTACCTTACCTTCAACATCATCTTCTGTAAAAATTTCGCTGAGATCAAGATCAGCAATATTGCCGGAAGAATTAAGCCTGAACTGAGGACCAAGTGTAATATTTGAATAAATTTCAAAGAGTTTTTTTCGATTATTAAGCTTGAAAGAGCTTATTGATTCAAGGTTTTCTGCTGAACCCTGGATTTCTGTGAGAATATCAAAATCCTTGATTCGATTATAATTGAATTTATTTATCTGAAGAGTTCCGGAAAGCGGATTTTTTGAACCAGTTGAGTAATTGAGATTCATAGTGGCTTTTCCCTGAATGAGGCTGTAAAAATTATAATTAGTGAAATATTTCAGGTATTTTCTCAGGTCAAGTGAAGTAAAACTTAAATTTAGATCTATCTTCTGTTGCGGATTAGAGGTTATATTCCCATTTATAAATATTTCCCGGTTAATATCAAATCTTTTGAATTCCAGATTATCAAGAGAACCTTCCGCAATTATGCTCAAGCTGAAGGGTTCAAAGTTATACTGTGCCTGAGAAGTTCTTAAGGTTAATTGCAGGGCTTTGTTAGAGAGTGCCAGGTTTGAAATAAGAATTATCCTGCCGTTTAAACCGGCATAATTTCGATCAAAAACACGTAAACTGGCATTTGTTTGAATATTTTTTTCGTTACCTTTTATGTTTACAGACCCGGAAATTTGCGGTAAATAGTTTATATCCAAAAAATCAGCCAAATCAAAATTCAGTAAATCAAGGTCCGCATTTAACTCTTTGGAATTAATATCACCTGTTAAAGCTAGTTTGAAATCTTCCTTCTTCCTGTTCAATTCTAAATCAATAAGTTCATTTTTAAATTCACATTTCAGAATTAAATTTTCCAGATGGAGGTTGCGGTATTTAACCTGCAGGTCGGAAGAGATAAAATTAATCAAGAGTTCATCATAATAATCTAAATCAGCCCTGAAGTCACCCTGCAGACTCAAATCCTCTTGGGCCCAGTAAAAATTTCTGCCGTTAATCTGCATATTCAAGCCTGAATCAGGCAGGTAATATCCCTCACCCGAGATTAAATTATTGAGATAGCTCAAGTTTTCCAGTCTGATATGAAGAGAATCTTTGAAATAATAACTTTCGATCACAACATCTTTAATTTCCTGTGAATAGGCCTGCAGCATATCCGAATTGATCTGAAATTCAACGATCGGTTCCATAACAGAGCCCTGGATATTTATCTTGAGATTGGCTTTTCCTGCCAGTTTCTGAAGATATCTGCCTACAGTTAAATTATTGACTTCAAATTGGCCTGCAATCTGCTTTTCCGCTTGCAGATAATCAGTTATTTTACCGCTTCCGAATAATTCAAAACCGTCCAGAAAGGCATGCTGCAGCTCGAGAGATATTGCTTTTTCGTCGGCACTGAAAGGTATTCTCTCAGCCTTAAGAGTATTATCGGCTTTTTGGAGCAACAGATCTTTAACTTTGCCAACGGCACTGAATTCACTATTTTCTTTAACGAGGTTGATATCCAACTTGAAAAATAGTTCATCGATTCCTTCAATCTCAATATTTTGAAACCCAAAATCTGTAAAATTAAGATCAAAAGCTTCAATTTCACCTTTGGAAAGAAGTATATTTCCCCCGGAGTGGGCATTATAGTCATCGTTTAATTCATATTCTATTCTGGTTTTGGAAGTATTTGTCAATGTCAGCTGGAAAGTATCTACAACTGTGTGAATATTAACGGAATTTCCCTGATAGGAAAAATCTATTTTTCCATTATAGAGAGAAAGGTGCTTGAAATATCTGGCGATATCTGGAATAATCATTTGGGATTTTTCAGTATCAAGCTGTTGCTGAAGATGCATTATGAGTATAGGATCAAAAATCTTTATCTCTTTAATAGCCTTGTAGTTTGTGAAATTGGAAAAAATCAGCATAGGAAGGTTATATTCAATAAATATCTGTTTTACATTTAGTGAATATCTGTTCTGAATGTCCGATATCTGGAAGCCATTAATATTCAATTGTTTATCATTAAAAGTGAAGTCCCTGATCAGGATTTCAGCGTCGAGTTTATCTTCCAGATAATTTTTTACCCGGTTTTTCACGATCAGATCTACTTTTCCCCATCTTACCACAACATAGAAAACAAAATTAATAAAGAAGAGTATTAATACAGTAATCAGAAGCCATTTCTTTTTTTTCAAATCAATTACCAGAAACTCTATTTTTTCTGTAAGATTCCACGTTCCAGAATGTAATGTTCCTGCATCTGAGCAGCTATTTCCAGATTGTGTGTAATAATGATGAAAGTCTGTTGCAATTCTCTATTCATTTTTTTTATCATATCCATAAGTTCATGGCTGGTGTTTACATCCAGATTGCCAGCCGGTTCATCTGCCAGAACTATTTTGGGTCTGTTGATCAAGGCTCTTGCGACAGACACTCTCTGCTGTTCACCTCCACTGAGTTGATTGGGGTAATGATCTTTTCTATCTAAAACTCCCAGCAACTGCATTAGTCTTCTAGCTTCTTTCAAACTTTTGGTCTGATTATCAGTTGCCAGCAGCATAGGCATGGCAATATTCTCTTCCGCAGTAAAATCTTCCAGCAGATAATGAAACTGAAAGACGAAACCGATTTCTCTGTTTCTGAATTCAGGAATATTCTTAGTATTTAAATTAATTTCTTCTCCGGAATAAAGGATTTTACCTGAATCAGGTTTGTCCAGCATACCAAGCAGATGCAGTAAAGTACTTTTACCACTTCCAGATTCTCCGGTAATGGCAACCAGTTTTCCGGCTTCAACCTGCAGATCTATTCCTTTCAGCACTTCCAGCTTACCAACTACTTCCAGATAACTTTTTTTTAGATCTATTGTTTCTAAAAGATACACAATTACTCCTTCAGATCAATTTTTTCTTAGAATGGCTGTAACATCCAATCTGCTGATTCTCTTGAGCGGCAGCAGAGCAGCCAGAAATACAATTACGAGAGAAATTAAGCATATCGCTGCTGTACTCAACCAGGAAAATTCCACCTGAATCCTGTCGAAGAAATAAACATCAGCTTTCAACATGAAGAAGGATTGCCTGCTCAGAAAAACAGCAACAGCAAACCCCAGAAAAAGTCCTGAGAGAATGGAGATTACTCCGATAATCAACGCTTTATTGACAAAGATTTTTCTTAACAGGCTATCAGAAGCACCGTAAGCTTTGAGAATGCCCAGATCTCTTCTTTTATCAATAATGGAAGTGGAAACGGAGCTTACTACATTAAAGGAAGCGATAAGCACAAGGAAGCTGAGTATTATAAAGAGCACCCATTTCTGCAAATTTAAGAGTGAGAAGAGATTACCGTTAAAATCTATCCAGGAACTGAACTGGTAAATGAAATTATTATCTATCAGTTCATTTTCCCATTTATAAGCCAGGTAATCTGCCTGTTCTATAAAGTCTTCAAATAATTTGATCTCCAGCATGGAATATTCCTTTTCCAGATTGGAAAATTGAGCTGCAGCAGCTAAGTTGCAGAAGAGGAATTTGCTGTCATATTCATACATCCCAGATCTGTAGATTCCCTTCAGGTGGAAGATTTTATCGTGGGTTTTAAAACCCAAAGGTGTAACTACTGAATTCATTGTGCTATGCAGCTTGAAGCGATCTCCTATCTGCAGATCAAGTTTTTCTGCCAGGCGGTATCCTAATACAGCATCTTCCATTTCAGTGAGTTCATAGTCGCCTTCCACCACATATTTGCGGTATTCGGTGGGCAGGTCTTCTGCTTGCCATTCTATCCCCCTCACCAGACAACCTTTTATTCTGTTCTGATTGGAGATCATGGCTTCTGTCATGATAATATGTGAAAATGATTGGACTTCTTCCTTTTCTTTCAGGAAGTCCTGTAACTCTTCCAAATTGGCTTGACTCAGGTTAGCATCACCAGACCTGAAAATATAAATATGCGAATTCACCCCTAAAATCGTGCGCTTCAGGGCATTTGCATAACCATCGAAAATCGCCATTGAGATTGTAAGCACTGCCACTGATACTATTATACCGATAATCATGAAAAGAGAATCAAAGCGGAGTAATTCCCTTTTTCTGGAAAATAAAAATTTCTTTATGAAAAACCCTGTAATCCTACTCATAACTGTTATCTTTTTTGATTATCATTTTCTGTCAATGATTGTATTAACCCTGATTTAACAAAATTCTTGCAGGAAGAATCTACTTCACAAAAGTTGGAAATGGAGTTGTAAATGATATTAAGTGCCAGCAGGAGAACCGATATCCCGGCATTCTATTCAGACTGGTTTTTTAACCGGCTCAAAGCAGGATATCTGCAGGTTGTGAATCCCTACAATAAAAATCAGATTAGAACAATTGAGCTTTCGCCTGATAAAGTTGAGTGTATCGTTTTCTGGACAAAGGATCCGGCAGATTTCATTTCCCGCTTAAATTTACTGCAGGAGTACAACTATTATTTCTTATTTACAGTTAATTCCTACCCGGATCAAATTGAACAGAATTTGCGTTCGAGTCAGCAGATAATCCGCACTTTCCGGCAACTTTCCGCTCTGCTGAGTCCGGAACGGGTTATCTGGCGCTATGATCCCATATTTTTCTGTCAGGGTATTGATGAAGAATTCCAGCTCAGGAATTTTGACTATCTAACAGGAAAATTAGCAGATTACACTGAAAAGTGCATCATCAGTTTCATTGATTATTACCAGAAAACCAGCAGAAAAATGAGCAGGTTTTTACCTGAAGAAATAAGTGACTGCCAGAAAATCAATTTCCTGAAAAAATTGGAAAAAATTGCCTCCCGATCCGGTATTAAAATCGAGATCTGTTCCGAAGCTGCAGATTATGCTGAAATAGGAATAGAAAAAGCCAGCTGTATTGATTTGAATTTAATCAATCAACTTACAGGTAAAAAGCTGAAATTACCCAAAGATCCCAATCAGAGAAAAAGTTGTAATTGCGTTGTCAGCGTTGATATTGGCACATACAATACCTGTAAACATAATTGTCTATACTGTTACGCCAGTAATAATTGTAAGGTAATTAACACTGTTCGTCAAAATCCGGATTCTCCTTTTATCGGTAATATTTAGGCAGTAAGTTGCAATTATCCAACTGCAGTTTTAAATAATTGCTGGAATGGATATTGCAACAAATTATTAAATTTTAAAGGGAGTTGTGATGAAAAAAAAACTATTTCTTTT